>JAQVNT010000001.1 GCA_028702975.1 Candidatus Delongbacteria bacterium | reverse complement strand
CTATATTTAAATAAGATCGAGATAGGTTGGGAATACACAGCAAACAATATTTCGTGGAAACTCGTTCAATTTGATCCCAATATAGGAAACCTTGATGAATTTGACAATCCTATTGGAGCACCTACAGACAACGTGATCGGTGACCTGCAGGGGGTTCATAATTTTGCCGCAGGAGCAGATACGCTTCATATTGAGAACGGTAAGAACACTCCGATTTACGGACATGTAGCACTTGTTTTTCAGACCCCTGTTTATAATGAGATCATGCTTGATGAAAACGGTGACAAAAGTCATGCATGGCAGTGGAATTCAGTTACTAAGTGGACTACAAATCTTTGGGGAGCATTCTATATAAGAATGTATGTCTCTCAGATACCTAACGGAATAGAGAACGAATTCGTATCATCAACTACAGAGTTATGCCAGAACTATCCGAATCCTTTCAATCCTGAAACAAGCATCAGTTTCTACAACAGGATAGCGGGTGACGTCGAACTGTCTGTATATAATGTAAAGGGTGAGAAAGTTGCTTCTCTGGTTAACGAAAAGATTAACGAGGGCTTCAGGAAGGTTAACTTCAATGCATCAGGTTTAAACAGCGGTGTATATTATTACACTCTCAAAACGCCGGAGAAAACACTGACCAAAAAGATGGTTCTGATAAAGTAGAGGAAAAGACCCGGTATTGTTTTCAAATAAAGTTGTTGACAATACCGGATAATTTCTATATTTTGTTTAATGTTGCGAAGAGCGAGTAATGATTAAAGTCAAGCGAAGAGAAAAAATGTTTATAATGCCAAACTCAATATGAAGTTAAAAACCAAAACAAAATGGAGGAGTTTTATGCAAAACAAAATAAAAATGATAGTGCTTGCTGCACTAATCATTTTTCCGATCATCCTTAGCGCACAGTATAAGGGTGAAGGGATGAAACACATCAGGTATGCTGTTGATAAAGACGGAAACAAAATGGTTATGCGTACCATGATCGGAAAACCACCGTCAGATCCAAGTTTGTCTCCTTTCAAGCCGAATTATCCGAAAGTGGACAAAGCGGATTCTAAAGAAATTAATTACCTAACTAATGTTCCGTGCTATGATTGGTCTTATGGCTGTACAGCAACGGCAACCTCTATGTTTGCTGGGTATTATGACAATTACGGTGCCGACAACATCTATATCGGACCGGAAAACGGCGGACTCCAGCCTATGTCGAATGCTGTATGGAACACTCAGGCATCTCAGAGCGGTACATCTCAGGTTCCCGTAGCAGCAACAAAAATGGGAGTCGATGGAAGATCTGCTTATGGACACGGTGACGACTACTGGGTACAGCCCGACAGCGAAGGCGACCCGTATTTCGGAAGCTGGACGGAGCACAACTATAATGACGGACAGAGATGTACCGGTGACTTTATGGGTACGAACCAATTTAACAATTGGGAAAACATTGACGGAAGTACTTCTTTATGGTCTTACCTTGCACCGAGCGGATCAAAGCTTTATGATAAAGCAGACGAGTTAAATCCGCCTTCAAGAGACGGAATTCACGGAATGAGACTTTTCTTCGAATCCATTGGATACGATGTGGATTTGAATTATACTCAGCTGATCGATGGATTTGATGATCCTACAACAACAGAAGACGATACTGTTATTGGTGGGTACACATTCCAAGACTATATGAATGCGATCGATTCTGGACGGCCTGTTATTTTGGGTCTTGATAATCATTCAGTCCTCGGTTACGGATATGACAATACGGGTGGCGCAGAGATAATGTATGTAAGAAGTACCTGGTACAACTCAGCGAGTTATGCTGTTCCGGGTGCGGAAACTATGACTTTCGGAGGAGACGAGCTTCAGGGTTTATACCACTACGCTATGTCGGAAGTAATACTTTCTCCAAAATCTTACTATTCTGCTCCGGATGATGTTTTCGCTCTGAACTTCAACAGATCGGTAACCGTTACTTGGTCGGATCCTTCAGAAGGAACAAAAAACCTGACTTATAATGTTTACAGAGATGATGTTTTCCTGGCGAACACAGCAACAGCTGGTTATGTAGACAACACAGCAGCTGACGGTGTTCACAGCTATATGGTAAAAGCTGTTTATACTGATCCTGACCCTGATCTTGAATCCTATCCATCTAACTACAGCTTTGTATATGTATCGATCTCTGTTACAGAATTCCACGATGATTTTGAAAGCGGAAGCGGACAGTGGTTACTTTATAACGGATGGGGTCTTGATACTCAGTATAAATATGCTGGGGCATATTCACTTTCTGACAGCCCTGGCGTAAACTATGCAGACGATCTTGAATTTTTACCTGAAGGCGGATCTATCGGTGAAATCGCACCCGGTATGAATTTTACAAGCGCGCTTGATGCTACTTGTGATTTCTACCTGAGATATGTGATAGAGGAATCTTTCGACTACCTTCATTTCCAAAGTTGTAAAGACGGTGTTAATTGGGTTACGCTTCAAACATGGAGTTCTGAAACTTTAGGACTGACATGGGCACAGAAGTCATTCAGTCTGGGTGTTTTTGCAGGAGAGTCAAATGTCAGATTCAGATTCCTTATGCAATCGGACCAAGGTTATAATGCTGCCGGAACAAATGTGGATAACATAAATATTGTTCCTAACAACACATCAGATTTGACACCTCCGTTTGTCATGTGGAGTGTACCAAGAGACTATTATGACAACAACAACCAGGACGGATACACAATAGTAACAGATATTATTGATGTATCAGGAGTTAACTACGCTCATGTAATATATAGTGTTGATGGTGGTGCTAACCAGGTACTCAACCCTACTAGCGTGAACGGTATCGAATATACATTTGTTATTCCACCACAGGCAGTTGGTGCTTATGTAGAGTATGACTTCGAATGCCAGGATAATGCTCCGACTCACAATACCGGAACTTACGGAACATACAGGTACATTCCGGGACCGTATTATTACCAAGCCGGGTGGCATCGTGTATTTGACAACGGTTTTGTGACTTATATAGGTACACTTACAAATCCGCCTGCTGATACTCAATATGATTATCTGGAAGCTGTCTCTGTTAAATTTACCTCTTTCCATGATGATGTAGAAGGTCTTGTTGTAAGGGGTTATACCGATCAGGGCCAGCCTGCAAACGCTAATATGCTGATTCAGATTTATGATGACAATAACGGTATTCCCGGTAATCCTTTGCTTCCAAGTCCGGTTTCTTTTGCAAATCCGGCTACACTTGGAGAAACACAAAAATGGGCTTATGTTGATTTGAGTTCCTATACTCAGTTACAGGATCTTACAGGCACATTCCACGCAGCTGTTTCATCAGCTACGGGTACAACGATCATCAATTATACTCAGGCTTCAGAATCACAGATGTATCCTTATGGCGCAACCTGCTGGAAAGGGTATATTATGGGCGGCGAAACTCAGTCCACATGGTATCCAATGCCTGATGTAAATCAGCATACAAGGATCGTGACTACTGATTATGGATATACACCGGGAATTATTGAAACTAGTGCTGCAATAATAAACGAAACCGTACCAGTTGATGGTACAGATTCCGGAAGTTTCCAGATTAGTAATGTGGGTGATTATGCTCTTGATTATAACGGCAGCATAGAATATACTAGCTGGCCGGGATCAGGGAGTATAGATGTACATTCAAATAATTTCAATGCCGGAATATCACCTTACACAGTAGCAGGTTCATGGGTAACTGGGGCTGGTAGTACTTGGAATGACGGAACTCAATGTGCTCAAGTAACCGTTCAAACTTCATCATCAGTATTAACATCTAATGTATTTGACGGAACAGATGCGGTTGATTTATATCTTGATTTTGACCAGACATTCCTCTACAAAACAGGCAGTTCTTCCAAAGTTGATTATTCAATAGACGGTGGAACTAGCTGGACTACTATTTACAACAATGCGGCTACAACAACTGCTGTGCATCAGCACATTGCAATCCCGAATGTTTCAAACAATATGAAGCTTAGATTTACAGCTGTAATAACAAAATCAGGACCATCAACAGGTTACTGGAAAGTAGACAACATTGTTGTTTCTGGTACAGAAGTGATAGGCGATTGGTTGACTATTGATGGTGGAATTACTACATCGGGAAGCCTTAACCCATCTGAATCTGCTGCATTGAACTATGGTCTTGACGCTACTGGCTTAGCTGAAGGAGATTATTCTGCTACCATTAAGCTAACTTCAGATTACAGTAACAAAAATGTTTATGTAAACATGACCGTTGGCGGAACAGGACCTGTTATACCTGCAGTTCCCGCAAATATTGTAACATCCATTGTCGGCGGGGATGTTTATATCAACTGGGATGATTCAGCTGCGGCTACAGCATATGCTGTATATTCATCTGCTGATCCTTACGGCACATTCACTTTGTTTGAAGATAACATTGCCGTTAGCGAGTTCACTTACACTCCATCAGTATCGAAAATGTTCTTCTATGTTATTGCAAAGAATTCAACTAAAGAATCACCGAAAACTTTAGTAGTAAAGAAAGCAAAATAACAAAAAAGAATTGAGATTCAGAAAGAAGCAGGTAACTAACACTTCTAATCTTTAAAAAAAAGAGACCCGAATTCGGGTCTCTTTTTTTTATAACTGTTGCCTTTAAACCAAAAGTTGTGTATATTTTACGATGTAGAATGATTAAATTAAAAGGAAAGTCTATGCCTAAGAAAAACACTTTAAAAATGATCTTGATAGTTATATCAGTATTATTACTTTTTATCAGTTGTTCCAAAAAAAATGAAACTGAAAAAAATGGGAAAGATCTTAATATTGAAGAAAATAATCAAAGAACAATTCTCATCTCTGAATTAAAAGAAAAAAATAGTGTAAGTTATGAGAAAGGAAAACCATATCCTTTCACGGGTAAAGCAATTTATTATAATTCTGACAGCGTAATTACTGTAATAAAACAATACAAAAACGGCTTTCTCAACGGTAAACTGATTCACAGATTTGGAGATGGTTCAAAGCAATTTGAAATTGATTTCAGGAACGGGAAAAAACACGGCATGTTGCTTGAATGGAATCAGGAAGGCACGTTGATCACATCAGAACACTGGGTTAACGGTATAATTGACGGCATTGTTGAAACATGGTGGGGAAACGGACAGAAGCAGTCAGTTGGGACTTATGTTATGGGGATCAGATTCAACAAATTGGAATTATGGTACGAGAACGGACAGAAAAAGGGTGAAGAAACATACAAAAACGATAAAAAGCACGGTTTCAGGATAGCATGGTACGAAAACGGACAGATGAAAGAGAAAGGAGAATTCATTGAAGATATAGTCCACGGTACTGTCTATGGCTGGTGGGAAAACGGGAATATGCAGTATGAAGCCAAATACAATCATGGCAAGAAGGACGGAAAGTTTGTAAACTGGTACTCTGACGGGAAGTTAAAATTAGAAGAAAATTATAAAGAAGATGTTAAACACGGACGTTTTATCAAATGGGATAAAGAAGGCAAAGTAATAGAGGAAAAGTATTTTGAAAACGGGAAAGAAATAGAAAAAAAAGAAAGTTAAAAAAAAGACCCGGCAAGTTCGGGTCTTTTTTTTGATTTAAAAGGAGAAATGATGGATACTATCGAAGAAAGAAAATTGTGGCGTCTTGAAAATATAATAAATGTGCTTTCATACCTGTCTATCGAGCTCAATATTGCCGCATCTGAAGTCAAGCAGCTGGGCAGGGGGATAGGCTCAGTGGCGGTCGAGATCAAGAAATTCATGCTCGTGTTCGAAAGGGATGTTTTCAACAGGCTCAAGTTCGAAAATGTACCTTTCTCCGGTGTGGAGGAAAGAATGGCTGAGCTCGGTTCAATGCTCAGGCTGCTTTCAATGAACGCGCTTCTGGAAGCTAAAAGGCTCAATCATTCCAAAGCCTATATATTGTGCGATGAGTTAAGGAAGATCGGCGAATCGGTTCAGAATATACTGGAGATATCAAAAGACAGGAAGAATCTTTCTATGCTTAATCCCGACAGGACTTTCCCCGAGCCTCTGCCGTATGTTGTATTCAAGATCGGCGGAACTTATTGGGCTGAGAGCATGAACTCGGTGATGGAAGCCGTTATTATTACAGATGACACTCTGAAGGACTATCCATTCGGTTCAGGAAAAATGAGGCACCATGTGGTCGTCCGCGGAATAAAGATGCCGGTTATCAACCTGCATTCGGAGATGAAGGAAAAGATAAAGCCGGGGAAAGAATCCAGGCTGATAATATTAAACTTAGGGCATATTTTGTACGGTCACACCAGTTCAGATCTTTTCTTCGGGCTGATAGTTGACGAGATAGAATACTGCGGCTTTTTGCAGAAGGCGGTCCAGGAGTTCGCTACGGATGATAAAGTGCCGGTGGATTATGTTCGTTATACATGGTCGGCAAAGGATGCGACTTTAATGTTCTTCAACTGGGATAATATAATAAATGAACGCGAGATAAGGGACTATCTTCAGATAGAAAATAAAGGTTAGGTAAAGCCGGATCAGACGGTTTCTTCAAACCTGTGCAGATTCTCCATGATGTAAGCTCTTCGTTCCGGAGTGTTTTTCCCCATATAGAATTCAAGTGCGTCGGGTATGTCCTTCAAATGCTCCACGCTCACCTGGATAAGCCTCATGTCCGGACCTATGAACCTTCCGAATTCATTTGGCGATATCTCTCCAAGTCCTTTAAACCTGGTTACTTCGGGATCTGCTCCGAGTTTTTTGATCGCGGCGCTTTTTTCAATGTCGCTGTAACAGTAAACGGTCTCTTTTTTATTCCTTACCCTGAAAAGAGGGGTTTCCAGAATGTATATATGGCCTTTCAGTATGAGGCTCTCGTAAAAGTGCAGAAAGAAAGTCAGAAGCAGATTTCTGATATGAAGACCGTCAGGGTCGGAGTCAGTCGCTATGATTATCTTGGAATATCTCAGGTTGTCTATACCGTCCTCAATGTTCATCGTCTTTATTATGTTGTAGATCTCTTCATTCTTATAAATATAATCGCGTTTTAGACCGTGAACGTTCAGAAGTTTACCCTTGAGAGCGAAAATAGCCTGAGTTTCGACATCCCTGCTCGATATCATGCTTCCCGCGGCGCTGTCACCCTCGGTAAGGAAAATTACGGACTCGTCGCCCCTCCAGAGTTCCTTTTTTCTGCCTGTCGGAATTTCGTTGAAATGATATTTGCAGTCCTTGAGCTTGGGTATCCTGATGGATGTTTTCTTCGAAAGTTCCTTTGCCTCCTGCTGAACGGCTTTGAGTTCTTTTCGGATCTTTTCGTTAAGGGCGATCTTGAGATATATCTGTTCTGCGATGTCCTGATGCTTATAAAAGTAATCGATAAGAAAATCTTTTATTTCGGATACGATCTTGAATTTGATCTCGGTATTTCCCAGCTTGTTCTTAGTTTGAGATTCAAATACAGGCTGTTTTACCTTAACAGCCACGGCACCTACTATTCCGTCCCTAACATCTTTGGCCTCAAAATTCTTTTTCGAGAATTCATTAATTGATTTTAGAATAGCTTCCTTAAAAGCCGACTGATGAGTTCCTCCGTCATTTGTGTACTGGCCGTTCACGAAAGAATAATAGCTTTCCCCGTAGGAATCGATGTGCGTAAAAGCGAATTCAAGCGAATCTGAGCAGTAATATATCGGTTCGTAAAGAGGGTATTCCACCTGCTCGGTAAGAAGGTCAAGAAGTCCGCCCGTGGAAACGATCTTATCCCCGTTGAAGTATATCTTGAGGCCTTTGTTCAGGTATGCGTAGAAATAGAGTCTCTTTTTTATATAATCGAAATTAAACTGATATTCCCTGAATATCTCCAGATCCGGCACGAATTCGGTGTATGTTCCGTCAGACTCTTTTGTTTCACCGTTCGTGTCTGATGTGAGTTTGCCCCTGCAGAAGGTCAGCTCCCTGAATTTACCGTCCCTGACGCTTCTGACGATATAAGGATCGCTGAGAGCGTTGACGGCTTTCGTACCTACCCCGTTGAGCCCCACGCTGTACTGGAAAACATCGCTATTGAACTTTCCCCCGGTGTTTATGACAGACACGCAGTCGATCAGTTTGCCCAGAGGAATTCCTCTTCCGTAGTCCCTTACCGAAACTTTGCTTTCCGAAATATTTATATCTATCCTTTTGCCGTAACCTTCGATATATTCGTCAATTGAGTTGTCAACGATCTCTTTGAGCAAAATATAGATGCCGTCTTCATAGGTGCTTCCGTCACCCAGCCTTCCGATATACATCCCTGTTCTCAGCCTTATATGCTCTAAAGACGAAAGCGTCTGTATCTTACTCTCATCGTATTTAACGGCTCCTGCAGTACTGTTCATTTCATTCCTTTTTTAATGCTGTATAATTCAGACCCTTAATTATATGATTTTTTCAGGTTTAATTCAATGCAAAAAATGATATTTTTTTACTGTTGAAATCCCGAATTTTATTTGATAATATTCAAAGGAATGACAAAAAGACCCGATAATATAGCTCTGCTGTTTTTCTTTTCGGCAGGAATTGCGGCGGCATTATGTTCGTACAGATCGCCTGTGTTCGGCATATTATATTTTTTTGCGCCGGTCATATTTTTTGTTTTTAAAAGATCAAGACTTTTTGTAACGGTCTTTTTTGCAGGTTCGGTCATTTTTGCTCTCCATAACCACAGCCAGTTCAGGATCAGAGAAATGATGAAAGGTCTTGAAGAGAAAGATGCGACGGTTTACGGCAGGATATCCGGACTGAACGAATATCTTTTATCCTCATCTGTCGTTATAGATTCTGATTCTGTGGAAACTTCGGAACGGATAATGCCTATAAAATCGAAATTCTCAGCTTATCTTAACAGGACGGGATTAAGCATCGGCGATACTTTAGCGGTTTCAGGAAGGCTGATGCCTTTTAAAAAACCCGTAAATCAGTATGAGACGAACAGGCAGACATTCTCCATTATAAGGTACACGGTATCTGAAATAAACAACGCATTTCCGAAGTATGTCAGAAAAAATGAAGCTGGGACGGCACATTTCATTAACGGACTTCAGTCAAAAGCTGAGGATATCTTTGACCGCAGGCTGAGCTATACTGCAGGCGGGTTTCTTACGGCCATAATGACGGGCGATAAAGGCAGGCTCGAAACCGGCAGAATAAAAGAATTCGCCGACAGCGGAACAATACATCTTCTCGCAGTATCGGGGCTTCATGTGGGTTTTGTTGTCCTTCTTCTCGGCATTCTTAATTCACTTATCAATCTAAAGAAATGGCCTTATGTGATCCTGAATTCATCCGCGCTCATATTTTACGCTGTTTTCACCGGAGGCAGTCCGTCGGTGATAAGAGCAGTTCTGATGACGATAATACTGATGCTGAGCAAACCGCTGAAAAGGAAGCTCCGGACGACGGATGTTATCGGAACTGCGGGCCTGATAAGTCTGTCTTACGATCCGAATCAGATATTCATGCCCGGATTTATACTTTCCTTTACTTCAGTGCTGTCCATAGTTCTAATTCATCAGCCCCTGTCGGTCAGGCTGAACAGGTATTTAAAGACAGAGAACCGGTTGTTGAGGAAAATTTATGAGGGACTTCTGCTTTCGACATCGGTTACGATAGGGCTTTTACCTTTCGTTCTGTATCTTTTCGGAAGATATAACTTTATTTCGATCGTTTCAAACCTTGTGCTCATCCCTCTCACAGCGGCCGCATTTATGTCAGGGATATTGATCATCTTATCGGATAAAATTGACCTTGCGGCTGAATTTTTTTCGGATCTCACAGAATTAATCGTGAAAACCGTCATGTATATAAAAGAAAATACTGCTGGTATCGAGACTTTCACACTTCACGGTAATACTGACGCTTTAGTGACGGCATCTCTTATCATAGTTCTGTCAGCTGAATTTTATTTGAAAGATTACAGGTACAAAACCGCGACTGTCTTTGCCTCCACAATAATGATCGTGATCTCGATATTTTTGATCAGGAGCGGCCCGGTACTGTATGTATTCAAAACATCTTCGGGTCAAAGCGCCGTTCTCAGGAACCGGGGAGAGAATATTCTGTTCGCGTCGGGGATCAAAGGAAGCGAGGCTGCCCGCGTGATAGAACCTTACCTTATGCGTACAAATGTGAGAGGTATAGATTATTTTGTTACGACCGATAAATGGTATGAAACCGAAAAGATAATAAACAGTCTGCAGATGCCGGTGAGGTATATTGTCGGAAGCGGACACGGTGAGTATATATCAGGCGATCACGAATGCCTGGATTTCGAAAGCCTCGGAGGTATTCTCAGAACAGGCGGGATAGAGATCAGACCCCGGGGCAGCTCATACGCCATAGTTTGCGCAGGATACTCTTACATTTTGGAGCAAAACGACACTGAACAGGGTTATGAGGTCGTATTCGCGGAAGAACCGGACGAGGGGCGGGTCAGAAATTAAAATGCTTATTTTCCACTATTTTTTGATTGACATTTTATAATGATAGAGCTATATTCTATGTCCTTTGGAAACAGGCATGTTGTTTCTTTGTTGAAATAAAAACTTCGGAGCATTTTTTATGATGATCAGACTGATTAGAGAAAAACTGGCGATCGTGATGTGGATCGTGGTAGCGGCGTTTATAATAACGATCATATTCGACTGGGGTATGGGCGGGCTTAAAGGCGGTTCTAACGATGTCAGGGCGCAGGGGCTTATAGCCAAAATTAACGGTCAGGATGTAAAATACGCAGAGCTGAAACAGCTTGAAGAGAGTTATGTTAAGAGCCTGAGCGATAAAGATTATTCAGGGGTAAAAGCCGCTGAGCAAAGGCAGAAAGCCTGGGATGATTTTGTCAAAATGATAGTCATCAGACAGGAACTCGAGAATCAGAAGATCACTGTGTCAAAAGAACAGGTTTACGACCAGATACTGAACAATCCGCTTCCCGAACTTCGGAATCAGCAGGAGTTTATGACGGACGGTGTATTCGATCAGAAGAAATGGGAGCAGTTCATAAAAAACCCCAATCCTCAGATGCAGCAATTTTATAAGATGATCGAGAACGCTTACGAAGGAAGGCTGCCGGCGGAACTTCTTCAGAGCAGAGTGGGTAATTCTGTTTATCTGTCGGAATTTGAGCTTCAGGAAATATACAGACAGTCCAATGTGAAAGTGCAGGTGAAATGGCTCAAAGCGCCGATCAACGATTTTATGCCGGCGGATTCTGTGATAACCGATGAAGAGATCCAAACTTATTTCACGAACAATCCTAATGAATACCCCAAAACAGCTGAGCAGAGGAATTTTGAATATGTTCTTTTCAGCACGGCTCCGACTGCAAAAGATTCTGCGCTGGCTCTCGATGATATAAATTATGCCATGAATCAGATCGATAACGGAATAGCTTTTGAAGAAGTGGCTAAAAACTATTCGGAAGATCCTTCGGCGCAGAACGGAGGAGATCTGGGATACTTTGAGAGAGGAAAGATGGTCCCGGAATTTGAAGAGGCGGCTTTCAACGGCGATATCGGAGAGGTTGTAGGCCCCGTAAAGACAAAATTCGGCTACCATATTATCAAGATCACAGACAAAAAGACCGAGAAAAAAGTCGTCAAGGAAGTTAAAGCAAGTCATATACTTGTAAAGTTTAAAACATATCCTTCTACATATGAAGACGCGCAGTATTCAGCGGTGAATTTCAGGGATGAAATGTACAGAAGCAGCGGTCCCGAAGCTTTCAAAACATCCGCCGAAAAGCTGGGTCTTAAGACCGCAGAAGCTCCATTCATGCAGAAAACCGACCGCACTACAGAACTTGGCATCGTTCCCGGTATGGGAGATTTCCTTTTTAATAACGAAGCCGGATCTGTCAGTTCCATCCTGGTGTCGGATGCAGGATATATTATAATGAAAGTAAAAGAGATAAAGCCTGAAAGGGCAAAAACTCTTGACGAAGTCAGAAAATCCATACTTTACAGGATCAGACAGGATAAAGGTCTTGAGATCGCATATCAGAAGATGTTAGAAGTTTCAGGATCTGTTACAGACACTCTTTCAATGAACGCTGTTGCGGCCGAAAAGAATTTCAAGACGGGCGTGTCAGGAAAATTCGCAGTTGACGGATATGTTGATAATGTCGGTGTCGACAGGATAATGTATGAGACCGCGCTGAATCTTGAGAAAGGAAAGATAAGCAGCCCGTTCAAGGGAGTTCAGGGCGCCTATATGGTCTGTCTTCTTGACAAAGATGAGTTCGATCAGAAAAAATATGACGAAGAGAAAGAAGCTTTCAGGCAGAGACACGAATCTTACCTTCAGAGACAGATGATCGAAGAATGGATAAACGGTCTTGTAGAGAACGCTGAACTGGTCGATTACAGAGGGATGTACAGATAAAATGAGCAGAAAATTATATTTTACCGGAAGAAATTACATTATTTTCGCCATAGGACTGGGAGTTCTGACGCTAGGTTTCTATCTGATGTCCGTAGGGCCTTATGACTCTTTTTGGTCTCTGACACTTTCCCCGTTGCTAGTACTTTTCAGTCTTGCTGTGGTGTTCCCCTACGGTATAATGAAGAATTTCAAGAACGAAGCTTCAAAATCTACGGAAAAAAGACTTGACAACAAAAATTTTTAATTGTATATTTGCGCGTTGTTCGGGAGCTTAGCTCAGTTGGTTTAGAGCACCTGCCTTACAAGCAGGGGGTCACTAGTTCGAGCCTAGTAGTTCCCACATGAAATAGAAAGTTCGGTCTGGTAGTTCAATTGGTTAGAGCACTTGCCTGTCACGCAAGAAGTTGCGAGTTCGAGTCTCGTCCGGACCGCCAAAGGCGCCCTCAAAGCGCCTTTTTTCTTTTCTGTAAATTTGCAGAAAGAGAAGAAATATGTTATATTTACTGTAATAAAAAGGAGATAAAATGAATTTCGCGAATTTGACAGCAATGTCTCAGTCAGGTGAAGGTGGAAGCAGCCTGGCGTCAATGATACCTTTCGTACTCATCATTTTCATAATCTATTTCATGATGATCAGGCCTCAGAGCAAAAAAGCAAAACAGCATTCACAGATGCTCGCAGAATTGAAAAAAGGCGATAAGATCGTAACTATCGGAGGCGTATTCGGCGTAATTCTGGAAGTGAGAGAAAAAACATTTCTGGTAAAAGTATCGAACAATACGGATATGGAATTCTTAAAATCCAGCGTAGCTGAGAAATTTTCAGATGTTAAAGAGATCGAGAATAAATAGGATTGAAATTGGACATCAGGATATACGGGGACGAGGTTCTGAACAAAAGAGCCGACGAAGTTGAAGAGATCACTCCGGAGATAAGGGAGCTGATTGAGGCGATGTTCGTAAAATGTCCCGAATCTAACGGGATCGGTCTGGCCGCGCCGCAGGTGGGAGTCTCAAAGCGTTTTTTCGTTGTGGTAGTCCCCGAAAGCCCCGAGGACGCGGAGATCAGAACTCATGCGTTCAAACAGGTATTCATCAATCCCGTAATTAAAGATCCGGCCGGTAAATGGAAATATGAAGAGGGTTGTCTTTCTGTCCCCGGAATATGGGAGATAGTCGAAAGACCCGAGAATATTGAAGTCGAATACACCGACATTGACGGGAACAGGCATAAAGAGAGATATGACGGTCTGATGGCAAGAGTGATCCAGCATGAATACGATCATCTTGACGGGATACTTTTCGTATCGAGGCTTCCAAAACTGAAGCAGGATCTGCTCAAACGGAGACTGAAAGCTTTGAAAGAGAGAAAAAGGGACTATTGATGTCCCTTTTTTATTTTATGAAATGATTTTTTACGCTGACAGAATCGTCGATCTCTATGACTGTATAGCCGGGTTTTGAATGCAGAATATTGAATTTCTTGGGTTTTCTTCCAATCTGATACCAGGTCGAAGGGCAGATATGAATATTGAAATTCTCTTTATTTACATGGTGGGCGATATGGTAATGGGCGCAGAAGACATGTTCGATCTGTCTGCATGAGTTGAAATATTCCGTAGCTTCAATATGATTAGAAAGCGGATAGTATGTATCCATGTGCCTGGAGTTACAAAGTGAAGGAGGATGATGCATAAAAACAAAAGTACCTCCCTCCGGTGATTTTTTGTCCACAAGACCGTCTAAAGATCTAATGTCAAGCCACTCTATCGAAGTGTCGGCAAATATGAAATCCCTTCCCTTAAAAGATATTTTATAGAATATCCTGCCTCTTATAATGTCATTCTCCAGACCGAAACTTTTAGCCATGATCTCCGTTATGTCGTGGTTGCCCGGGATCACGTAATATTTTAGGCCCTGCATTTTCTTTTTAAGCCAGTTGTAGTCATTATCGTCAACATCGTGTGCAAGATCGCCGCTCAGAACAATAAAATCATGTTCCATGTCTCTGACCTTTTCAAGAGCCTTAAGGAAATTCCTGCGTATGTTAGCGCCGTTCCTTACTATATCAGCGGAACTTATGTGCATGTCGCTCAGCTGAATTATCCTGATCTTATCCCCCAAGTCTAAAAGCCCTCAATTTTGATGGTCCGCAAAATACTCAATATCCTAATCTTTCTTTAACAAATCAAGAAAAATTATAGATATTTTTTCATTTACTTATTGCAATATTTCTGCGGGTGTTGTAAATTTCTGTCTGAAATATCGGCCTTTGGTCATGGAATTCTGTGAAACTCAGAAACTGCCCCGCAACCGTACAGTCGGATCTTTACCGAACCGCCGCCGCAATAACGCGGACTCTTCGAGGGGAGATGTAGTTGAAAAACAAGTTTTTCGAATACATTCCTGTCCTACCCGGCAGGAATTTTAATTTAAGGGCTATACTGGTAATATTACTGGGCTCGGCGGCGCTGGTGTTCTCCGCTTCGCGGATAACAGGAACCGTGACCGATGAGAAGGGCAGGCCCGTTCAGGATGTCAATATCACGGTAGAGGGCACGGTTTACGGCACGGTATCCGACAGCGGTGGCAGGTTTTTTTTGAGCGGCATTCCGGACGGGAGCAGAAAGATCATTTTTGAGCACATCTGCTGTAACTCCGCCTCGGAATTTATCATATCGGGCTCAAAAGAAGAGATTGTTCTGAATGTGGTCATGAAGAGCAGAGTGATAGACCTTGAGCCTGTAGTCGCAGTGACCGGCCGGGAAACAAAGCCCGATCTTGTATTGAGCGGAAGAGACATCTCGTCTTCCGGGGCGGCGGACGCTGAGGCGGCTGTAAAAAGCCTGCCGGGAATAAGGGTGGAAAGGATTGACGGCTCAAGTTCAAAGATCTCCGTCCGCGGCACCGACACAAGGCACACCGCGGTACTGCTCGACGGGGTCATGATAAATTCCGCCATGGACGGCTCGTGCGATCTTTCCGCGATCCCCGCCGGAATGATAGAGAAGATCGAGATCTTCAAAACTGGCGACGCCGCGCTGACGGGCCGGTCGGCCGGGGGCGTGATAAGCATCACGACCAAAAAGGCCGCCGGCACGAACGGTGCTGAAATATTCTATACGAACGGGCTCTATCAGAGCGACAGGGACGATTTCAGCACCGGCAGGCTTAACAACCACGGTTTCGGGTTAAGCCTGAAGCGCGGCTACGGAGAAAAACACGGGGTGTTTTTCTCCTACACTGCGCGGCGTAACGCCAACGAGTGGTCGTTCATCAACGCCGCGAAAGCCGACGAGTACCGCTACATCAACCACCCGAACACCCCGAGGGAGCAGTCGAACTCCGGGTCCGATTCGGACGATCTCTACGCATCATATAATTACACTCTCGAAAAAGGAGAGATAAATGCGGGTGCGGGCTACTCTGAAAAGCGGTACGGGCTTCCCGGCTGGTACGATCAGCCGTATTATGAGGCTTTTAAAGAATCTAAGAACCTTATCCTGAGCGCAGGAACTAAATTATCATTTACCGAAAGTATATCATCATCGTTAAAAGCCTCATACAGCAAACTGAATTCAAGAACAAAGATCGCCGAGACGGACTCGATCTTCCATATTGACTCTGAAGATATATTTCAAACCTTCGATGTAAACCTCTCGGGAGTACTTAAATACTTCAGGCTGACATTCAGACCGGGAGCAGGATATTTTTACGAGACGGCAGGATCGGAATATCTGCAGGATGATGAGCATGAGAGGCGGATCATTTCGTCGTACCTGAAAGGTGAATATACTCAAAATATTACAAATTCTGTTAAGGGGAAGATTTCGGGCTCGGTCAGAAAGGATATTATCTCCGGTCAGAATTTTGACAGACCTATGTTCTCGGCTTCATGCTCGGGAGAATACATTAAAGACAACCTGACCGTTAATGTTTCATTCGGTTACTTCCAAAGCTATACTTTACCTACTTTCTCCGATCTCTTCTGGGCGGAAAATCTCTTCAGCTCAGGCAACCCGGACCTCGAGGCTGAATACTGCGATCAGTACGAGGCTTCAGTAAAGAACTCTCTCGATCTGGACTTTGCAACTTTAAGGCTGAATTATACATATTATGAAAAATATCTGGAGGACTTGATCGTCTGGATAAAAAGAACGGACGGAAGATACACACCGGAGAATATGAAGGAAGGAAGGATAACGGGGCATGAAATATCTTTAGGAGCCGACATTTCGGACAATTTCCATATCACGGCAGATCATAATTTTATGGACGCGCGGCAGTTTACTGATGATCCTGTGACAGACGGGAAAAAGGTCATTTACAAACCTGAGCAGACTGTTTCGCTTAAAGCCGGTTTCGACGGGAGCGGTTGGCATGCTGAGTTAAGCGCGGACTATACAGGTCGGATGTTTTTAAACGAAACTAACTCGATCGATATTTATCCGTACCGGCTTTATGGCGCGGTGATCTCAAGGGAATTTAAGACAGGAAAAGGCACATATACGGTCACTCTGAGCGGGCAGAACATTACTGATGAGCAGTATCAGGTGATATACGGCTATCCGATGCCGGGAAGGAAGATCGGGACAACGGTCAGATTTAAATTTTAAAATAAGGAGAAAAAGATGAAAAGATTTTTAGCAGCCGCAGCAGCTTTGGCGATGATGTGGGGATGTACGGATTATGAAGGAACGACTGATCCTGTTGACGCCTTCGGGAGCGTGTGCCTGATAAACGGTCTTGGCGATGTAGGAACGATGTCGGTAATAAATGATCAGTGCGTTATCGAGAACGATGTGGTGAGCCTTGGAAAATGGCCGAATCATATATTCGAGCAAGGCGGGATAATTTATGTAACGAACTCCGGCAACAATAATGTGCAGATGATCAATGCTTCCACACTTCAGAACACAGGATCGGTCGAATTGAGCCCGCTCTCCAATCCCATGAGAGCCGCTGTATCGAACAGGAAACTTTATGCTACGAATTCCTACGGAACAGGTGTAGATGTTTATGACTTCGATGAGGACTCGCTATATACTATTCCGATAACCGGAGTGCCCGACAGCTGTAAGAACGGAGGAACCGATGTCATACTTTCCAACGGAACAAAAGTGTTCGTCGGGGTCAGAAATGTGAAATACGACGATTTTGGAAACGGTATCTTCGGAAATGAATATATCGTGATGATAGACGCGTACGGCGACAGCGTTTATACTGCTTTCGAGGCCGGGATCAACATTGCCGGAATGCTGATCAATGAAGAGAATGAGCTTCATGTGCTCTCAACCGGGAACAGGGACGATATCGGAGGTTTTGTGAGGGTGTTCGACCTGACAGCAATAAATTTTAATACTTATTCTACCGTATCCCTCGGTTCGCAGCCCGGTTCGTTCGCGATCAACAGCGAAGGGATGGTCTATGCGGCCGTATCGGGATTCAATTTAGACTGGACGGGTTTCGGCGGCATCATGAAATATAACTCGATCGACAATCAGGTGCTGAACGGAGCGGACGATATGCTTTATTCTTCGGCTTCGAGCGGAATTCTCGGTGTATGTATCGACGGCTATGACAGGGTCTATGCTCCGCTATTTGATGAGAACAAGCTGGTCATACTCGAAAATGACTCCGTAAAGACAACTCTTACAACGGGGAACGGGCCGCAGGGACTTGTGTTCGTGAAAGAACAATAATTATTTTGCGATATAAAATACTAAAAACAATTTTCACCCTTTGAAATTTTAAATAAAATTAGTTCTTTGCGATAATATAATAAAATTTCTTTGACATAACCGCAGGCAATGTTATCTGATTTATTGTAACATTCTGTTCCAAAGAAAAAGTTCCGTAAGGATCATCAGAAGAATATACATCATAACTTGTCGCACTGGGTGATATATCCCAATCAATAGTAAGGTCAGAGCCTGAGATTGTGAAAGTTATATTTGAAGGAACTGACGGTATATCCTGCTGAGCTCCAACAGATAAAGTAACTGGAACGATAACATTGCTGTAGATTGAATTCAAATATATTGATGCCGTGTAATCACCTTGGGTCAGTCCAGATGTGTCGAACCCTACAGTAAAATTATCTGATCCCGAAACAGGAATTGACCCTGAAATCGTGTTACTTCCGTCCAAAGTAAGCCATGAATAAGGGACAGTACCTTTCAAGGTAATATTGTCTATAGCGAACAATCCGCCGTTTTTAGGTAATCCGACATTTAATCTGATCTGTAGCTCAGGAACGCAGTATTGTTCAGGTATGTTTACACTCCTATGATATGGTGAATCCCATGCCCCAGCTGCTCCGGTTCCACCCCATAAATAATTCCAGTTAATACCATCCGTGCTTATTTCGATTTCGTATGAACCGGTCGACAAGGATCTGTAATAATCAAAATCCAGCTTAAGGTTTTCATAACCTGATGTATTTATGTATCCTGAAGTCAAAATTCCGTATTTTGTTGTACTACCTCCTGAGGTAAGAGCATCGATTCTGGAGAATGGAGTTCCATCAAGACTTGATGTTCCATTATCCATGTACCATGCTAGTTCCCCAGTTGGTATCCAGTCAAGATCCGAATCAAAATTTTCATCATAGAATGTTGAATCAGTTTTAAAATAGCCATCGTATTCGAAAATTCCAGTGAAATTCAATGTTGCTTCTCCGGGATTATTTATCGCCAAGATAGCGTTGGAAATAAAATCAGAAGGTAATAATACAGTTACTTCGGTCGGATCAGGAGAAATAGTCGGTGGTATAAGGTCATTATTCGTGGTCACTGCTCTTATATAGTAAACGTAGTCATTAGTTATTTCCCATACAGGTTCTGATCCTTCCGATGGGATATACTTATTACATGATCTGTCAGATCCTAGATTATAACTTAATAGAGTAGCAGTGGAACCGTATGATCCGTCTGAATCGCACGCTATTCCGAGATGATATTCACCTTCAAGATTCTTAAGTTGTGGGTAAGAGCTGAGATCAAGATAACCCCAGCCTTCTGGATCCGAGAAAGTGGCGGGATTTGTGAAAGGGACCGGAGCCGGCAGTAGCGGTGTGCCCGGTAAGCCGTTGTCGTCTGTATAGACCTGTATAAGCATAGTGCCGTTTACAGTCCCGCCGTTGAAATATCCTCTGATGACGGCTCCGACAATATCATCTCTGAAAACTGTGTGCCTGACAGAGATCTCTTTATATTCTCCGACATCGGGATTATTCATTACTTCAACCAGTCGAACGATGTCTTCCGTATCATATATTTGATGAAGTCCGGCGCGATAAAAAAATGGCCCGATGTAACTCTGATTGGAATTGGCGGACATGTCTTCACAGTCGAAACGGAATTCAACATATGATCCGGCATACTGTGCGGGGATCGTAAATGAATATACATCTCCGTTCACGCTTGAAGGCGGCAGAGATATTTCTGTGCCTCCGTCGACTTTATAAAGCACATTTGCATAGTTTATTCCTGAGAAATCTGTTATTTGAGTTTGTATTTCAAATCCATCAGGATTGTTATCATAATAATCTTCTAGCTTAGTATAATATATGTAAGGAGGGGTAACATCATTGTAATTAGGAACAATATCGATGTCATCAATATTCGATCCGCTCATTTCTACGGCTCCGTCAGAACAAAAAAGAAAGCGGATGTGAACATCTGAAAATCCAGCAAGGCATCCTAGTGGAATGTTTTCCTGGTACCATATTAAGCCTTCTGTATCAGAGCTCCATGATTTTAATGTGAACCAGTTGATACCGTCGGTACAAGACTGCAGATGAAGAAAATCAAAATTCGGTTCAATTTCATACCTTAACCAGAAAGACATTTCGACATCAGGTACGGATGAAAAATCAAAAGCGTCGGTAATTTCCGCAGGAGCTCCTCCTTCCGGAGCTGTGTCCGATCCGGGATAATAATTTACATACGGGCTCTCTGAAAGAGAATAGCTACCTGAATACTTATACTGAGGGTCTATACCCCAGAAGTATTTTAGCGTCCATTTAGACTCGCCACTCTCAAAATCATCATGAAATTCTGTTATTGACTTTGGACTGATATCATTCGCGAAAGTGAAACTGTCGGTTAACAGAATAAGCACTATCACACATACTGAACAAAGACTTTTGGAAAACAACATAAAACCTCCGATCAATTTACTGTCAAATGGAACAAAATATTGTAAAGTGCTTATAAATTACTTCAAAGGCATTCTTTTGTCAAGTAGAATTATTTTGCGATATAAAATACTTCTTTGAGCTCGGTCGTTCTGCTTTTGTCGTCCCTTGCTTTAAGCATGCAGATGTACGCGCCCGTATCGATCACTTTTCCGCTTTCTGACCGGCAGTTCCACACTATGCTCCCCGAAGACGAACAGTAGTCGCCGTTTTTGGGCATGGAGATCAGCTGGCCTTTAATGTTGAATATTTTCATCGTAAGGTAAACATAGGCGGAATCGAATTCATAGCTTATGAGCAGATTGTCGTCTTCCCCGTCTTCGTTGGGTGTGGCTGTTTTGGGACTGATGCTGAAGTTGGCGGACGAGCCTATATCTTCTGGGGCCTGATATACAGAATTCTCAATTGTCGGAGTGCCGTCAGTTACGCAGTAAATCCAGCTGCCGGGGTCGTCCGAGGCGAATTCCGGGTTGATCTTCTCGATGCTTCTGCCCGCGTCGTCGTCAAATCCTTCATAGCTTACGCTGTCTGAAGCCAGTCCGTCCGCAGCTATAAGAAATATCGTGTCGTCAGTGTTGTTGATAGCCGCCAGACCGGGCGCGATGAACACGCGGGAATTGAGAACTCCGCTGAAATTGTATATCTGTTCATCTTTTGCCATGACAATAAGATCTCCGGGCAGGCAGACAGAATCGGGGAAGAAAACGGCATTGGCCTTGTTCTCGTCCGACAGCGCAAAATCTCCAAGATCGATCTCCCCGCCGGAAATATTGCAGATCTCGATGTATTCGCACTGCCCGGCCGCGGGATTTTTCATGAACTCGTTTATCGTCAGCGGAGGCTCCGGGTAGGGAACAAAAACGCTCAGGGTCACAACATTGTCCGTCAGATTGGACTCGAAGTCTGTTTCAGCCTCAAAGACAATTTCAGTTGTTCCCGATCTCTGAAAGAATATTTCAGCAGCTGTTTCAAGCGAATCTCCCGGAGCAAGGGAAGTTAAATTCTCAATATCACCGGCAGCCGCACCGTCAACCGACCAGCTCAGCCTGAAACTTCCGGCCGTGCTGAGTCCCGTATTGGTCACGGTCAGTTTAAAAGTATTGCCTGCTTCAGGGTCGATCGGAGAAGGTATTTCGGTCAGCTTGAGCATAATGTCGTTCTCAAAAGGCATAACAGAGTTCCTGAAGCCGGGAGTTCCGCGCGTTACGGTCGATTTTGCCCATACCGGTAAAATATGTGAAGCTCTTTCGTAGGTATATCCTTCAGCCTGAGTATAGTCGTAAGTCACTGAATCAGTAAGGGTCGAGTCCGGATCGAAAAGTTTTATCGTCTCGTTGTATGAATTGCTCAGCCCGTACTGACCCATCGAGCCGTCGTTGATCATTAATCTCAGAACGGAATCCGGTATCAGGTCCTCGTACTCTGTGCTGTTAAGGTAATAGGAAGAATCCATGACCACGCAGTAAGAATAGGGTTTTAAAAGCATATCTGAAAAACCGTGATATTTTATCAGAAGGTCGGTCTCGGCATTATCCGCTATCGCCCATCCACTCAGGTCGATCGTGATGTCCGAATTGTTGTAGATCTCAATAAATTCATCCTGATTTTCATCCGCCGCCGTGTTGAACATGACCTCGGTAATTATCATTCCGGCATTAAGTAAAGAGGATATCATGAGTATAATTGCACAATATTTCATAGATGCGTCCGGTTTTTTTGATAAAATTAGAGGATTTATGTTATTAAAGCAAGAAAATTTATTTGATTTTAATAGGAAGTTTGCTATATTTCAGACAACTCGGGCTTGGATGGAGACCTGGTGGCTCCCGCGGACTTCAAATCCGTTCAGCAGGGCGTTAATCGCGTCCCGGGTGGGTTCGATTCCCACACTCGCCCGTTTTTTTATTTCTTGCATTTTCATGCGCCAATACATATTTTTCTTTCGCGATGGTCAATAAAAAGCTCAAATATCCCTTACACTTCAAAAAAGAGGTCTGCGAATACGCTAAAAAAGAGAATATAATAAGCGCCGCCGTGATCTACAGCGTTCACAGGAACACCGTTCAGAACTGGATGAAAAAGTACAAAAAGTCCGGCGTAAAAGGATTTATCGTAAAAAGGAACGATACGCAGGAAACAAAGCTTGACGAAAAGACGCTTGAAAAGATCGCAAGATATAAACGGAAGAACCCCAAGGCAACACTCGGAGAGATAAAGATAAAATTCCGGCTTGACTGCCATGTAACTCTCATATGTAAAAAACTCAAGAAATTGTATAAACCGGTCAAAAAAAGCAGCGGAAGTAACACACTCTACCTAAGAACGAAGATTATAAGGGAAAAGGAAAAGAACTCGAATCCGGTCTTCAGACTGTCGCTTCATCTGTGCGGAGGTAAACCTCTGTCGGTAGGTTTTACAACATCATACAGCTCAGAAAAGATATGTCTTTTCATAAGGTATTCGCTGGAGAAACTTAAAAATGCAAAGAAACGTAGATTATTTACAGCAGTAGCGGTAAAGCCAAAGTTCATTAAGGCTGAAGACTTTAAGACAATTGTGGCAGCCGACCATGATATTGAGCTTAAAGTTATTGATGCAGCCGGGGATTTGAATGTATGCAAAGAAAAAGACATAGGGCACTCTGAAAAAAACATCCGCAATTCAATAATTGATTCTTATGAAAGGATAATGAATAATTATGATACGAAAAGCCTGAACGACATTCTTCTTGCTTCTCTTGTTAATATTGATGAGCTGAATAAAAAAGAGCTTTTCAGTAAAGGGTGGGACTCTCTTCTTATGCCTGCGGAGACAAAAAAGTCGCTTTACGCGGCTCTTGAAAGGATAAAGAGGAAAGGGGACCGGGCAGTAATTAATTTTGATTATGCTACAGCCAAAGAAGAATATGATAAAGCCTATTCCGCAGTATCAGTTCTAAAAGTTGAAGATAAGAAAATGCGTCTGCCGCTTCTACTTTCCAGGGCAAAGCTTTTATACAATACAGAAAAGCACCATGCCGCTCTGATGATCTTCAGGGACATTGTAAGATTCGCGAAAGATGAAAAAGAGTTCACGACAGAACTTGCCGATACTTATTACCACATAGCAATGATACACAGAAGCTTCAGCAACACCGATGGAGCCGTCAAATATTTCAGGCTTTCTGCAAAAACCGTTTCTCAGTGCAGGACTGTTCTTCAGAAATGTATGTATTACAGGGCCAAGTACAGAAACTTTCTTGCCCGCGGGAAATATACAGAATCAAAGAAATTCAGCGGTATGTATTATGAATACGCCTTGAAAACAAACGATAAAGTTCTGATAGGGAACTGCCTAACAACGCGCGGTATTTATACTTACAACGAAGGTGAATACGAAGAGTTTGAAAAGCAGCAGCTAGAGGCAAAACAATATAATATGCTTAATAAGAACTATTTGGACGCGGGCAATAATATAACTAATTTACTAAGTGTCTATTCGTATTACATTCTTAAGGAAGAAAATGAGATCAACAATTTGATAAAGGAATTAGAAAAAGTTTCAAAAATGATAAACATGCCTCATCTGCTTTACGAATCAATGTACAGGATAGGAATATTTTATTATAACAAAAATAGGCACGAAGATGCATTGGCAATACTTAGAAGGTCACTACCCGGAGTCAAGAAATATCTTACGACCGAAGCTTATTTGTCAACATTATGCTACATTGGAGGTATTTATTATGATAAAGGAAAAATCTCTCAGGCATCAAAGCTATTGATACCTCTAATAAAAGAATCTGTCAGGCATAAAAATGATGTGTATCTGCAGAGAGGAATTTGGTATATGTCCAAAATCTATCTGACAAGAAATGATATCAACAGAGCAGTAGGTCTTATAACGAAAGGTATTAAGTCCTCGATTGAACTCAAGAATGAATATGCCTGTGCAGAATACCATAAAATGTATGCCGAGCTCTGCGAAAGCAAGGGTATGAAAAACATTGCCGTTTATCACTATAAACAGGCGTATAATCTTTATAATTTATATATGAAGAAAACCAATTACGACCTATCGGATAAAATCGAAGAAATAAGCTCTAAAATTACATATTCTAAGAATTGAATATTTGGTATATTACTTTAATACACTAATCTGAATAGCACAAAATTAGTATAAATATATGGTATAATATTTACAGACTTGTTTTTATGTCTTAATTTTGTTTCGTGTTGAAAATAAAAGGGAGTGAGAAATGAGAAAACTGTTTGCGATCGTCATAATAGCGTTGTCGCTATTGGCAAATAATGCTTTTGCAGATGAGACTGTTTGTCCGGATTGGGTGTGGATTAACGGAACTTGGGTTTATACCGGGACGGACCCTAATCCCCAACCGCCGCCGCCGGTAAAAGGTTAGTAAACTAAACGCAGAAGGTGCTATAATGCAGCTCTATTTAAGTCGGGATGATAATTCCGGAATTCATAGCTACGAGTACGGTCCCGAATTCATTATTGTGAGGTTCAAGGAGATCCAGCGGCTTTTTGTTTACACATACCGCGATGCGGGCAGGCATCATGTGGAAGCAATGAAGGTCCTGGCAATACGCGGTTCCGGGCTTGAAGAATATATAAAAGAAAATACGGTGGAGCTGAACGAACAATTAAAGGAGCAGTAAATGTTTAAAAGTATTACCGACAAGGAATTCTGCGACAAGGTTCGTGAAGTCCTCAAGACGGAATCTCTCAAGCACTGCGACATCAAGAGATTTTTGGAAGATCATTTCGAAAGAAGCTTTTCCTCCATCAGTAAAAGGTACAAACGGTGTAAAAAAGAAACCATTTTCGCAGCATACGACAGGATCAGAGCCCGTAACGCAAAGAAACTTTTGATGAGTAAAACCTGCTTTAAGACCCAGTATGCGATCGGTTTTAAAAATGAATCATATTTTTCAAGGTGGTTCAGGAAGCACATAGGCATGAATCCCGAGACTTACAGAAGGAATATTTATGTTTCACAAGATCAGCGATGATGAATTCTGCGATATTATTCATGATATGTTAGAAGACTCTCTGAAAAGGGAGCCTGATCTTCAGATAAAGTTAGAGACTAAATTCAATAAAAGTTTTCCTATGATAAAGCAGAGATACAAAAGAGTAACAAAAAAGACTCTTAAAACAAAACACGATGAGATCCGATTCAATTACGCAAAAGAAGAACTAAAAAAATTATGCTGCTTTGAAGTAATGACAGAACTGGGCTTCAGATACGAATCCAATTTTTCGAAGTGGTTCAGAAAACATAAGGGGATCAATCCGTCTGAGTATCAGGCACAAATAAAACAAAATGAATTGGTGGTTTGAATTGGTAAAACGAATTGGCGTTTTGGATTGCTGTTTTGAATTGGCGATATTGACCCGCGAAACAAGTTGACATCAAGAAAGTGCATCGGTAAATTAAACCCGAATTGCGCAATTGTAAAATCCGGACGCGGATTAGAAAAGAGAAAAACTAAGAAAAAAGGAGTGTAAGCTATGAAACAATCAAAAAAAAAATATTTGATCTTGAACCTAAAGAAAGAGGGACTCAAGATTAGAGGTGGCGTTGAAGAAGGTACACCAGGTACTACTGCTAGGAAATGTGATTTCGGACAGGATCTCAATACTGGTTTTACTCCAATTCAATATTAAAATAAGCATGATTAGAGAAAGAGGGGTTATTAACAGTAATCCCTCTTTAAAATTTGAAATTATGAGTTTTAATGGCAATGAGTATCAAATTCAAAAGGATATATTCATATCTAGAAAACATAAATTGGAGTGTTTTTAGTTATTTTGATAATTTCTATTTTGTTGTAGTCGAATCAACTACTGTTATTCCAATCCATAAAAAAATTTATAAGGTACTTTATAATTTAAAGTTATCTTGCGATAACTACAACAAAATGGATGAAAGTGAGTATGACGATATACTTCTGTTAATTGATCACATACAAACGTCGAATATAATGATTGATAAACGACCTAAATATAAAAGACTAAATGTTTGCGATGAATGCAATGTCCTAAGAAATATAACAATTGAAATTACTGAGAATTGTAATCTTGAATGCAAGTATTGTTACGGGGCATTTGGTAAATTAAAAAGAACAAATTCAGTCAAAAAAGAGGATGTTGAATTATGTGTTGATTCAATTTTTAGATATCCAAAATTATCAAGTGAAATTGAAATTAATTTCTTTGGTGGTGAACCATTGTTGGAATACGAGAAATTAAAACAATTTGTTAAATATATTGAAGAAAAAAAACACAATATAAAAGTCCAATATGTTATTACTACCAACGGAACATTAATAAACAGGGAAATTGTAGAATTTCTTAAGGAATTTAATTTTTATGTCTTATTGTCTTGTGACGGAATTAAAAATTGTAATGATCAAAATAGGATTTTTAAAAATGGGATGGGGTCCTTTGAAACAATCAATAAAAATGTTATTAATTTAATAAAAAATAAAATTCCATTGAAAATACTTATGCTTATTACACCTTATTCAAGTAAATATTTTGCTTCAAATCTAAAATATTTCGATTATTTGGGTGTTAAAGTGGTATCATCAAGCCCATTTTATCATTCCTCAGGAATTAATATTTCACCAATGGTTCACTCTTCTGAATTTACAGTGTTAGAGAATCAGCTTAAAAAATATTGTTTGTATATAATTGAAAAGATTACTCAAAAACTTGATTTTATTCTTTTTGTTGAATTGCGAGATTTTGTAAAAGAAATACTTTACAGTAACTTATCTAATGATCCAATCTGTATGGCAACTAACGGTTCAGGTATTTATATTGATTATAAGGGTAATATATATCCTTGTCCTGATTTTAAAGGAACTTCCAACAAATTTTTAGTCGGTAATACAAAATGTGACTATGAATTTTCAAAAATAAATAAATACATTAAAATAATGAAGAACACTCGAGAGTTACCGGATTGTAAAAATTGTTTGATAAATAATATTTGTACCGGATTATGCCTGTCACAGCATATCAGGATTTATAAAAAATATCAAAAACAATTCTCATATTATTCAACGATATGTAACTTTAAGATATCTCTTTTCAAAGCGTCATGTTTTCTTTTAGAAAAACTAAACAAAAATCAGCTACAAATTCTATTGAATAAGTAGCATAAAATGGGAAATGAATGAAAGTTTGGATTGTTTTTTTTGCGTTATTGATTGCCTTAATATCGTGTTCTGAAAAACAGAATGTTTACCAAATCATTACTAATGATGAAGAAATAGTTTACCTGAACAAAAATATACCTGCTAATCCTTCTCTAGATGTAAAATTGAATGAATTATTTGAGATTACTCAGCTCGACAGTAATCTTCAAGAGCTTGGTCTGAATCCTAAGTCTTTTTTTGGGTTTACTGCGAATGAAAAGTTTTTATTTGTTATAACAAAAGATAATAAAGGATTGATATACAGGTACGACAACAGAGGTAACTTCTTAAGTTCATTTTCTAAAACAGGTAACGGCCCCGGAGAATCATCCGGTTACGAAAAACTTATTATCTCGAAAGACATTTTGCTGGCTATAAGTACAAGAGATTTTAAAGTAAATAAATTTAACCTTAACGGAAATTTCATCGCTGCTCTAAATTTAGATCGTTTCTATGAATCAATCATAAAATTGGCTGATGATAAATTCCTTGGTTTTTCTTGGAATGAGAAAATAGTCGGAGAAAATAATTATGAAGTGACTATGGAGATCGTTTTGTTAGATAATAATTTCAAACAAACGAAATTGATTTTATCCAGAGAGATTAAGCATGAAGGGATTACTGCGGTCACTTCAAAATATTATCCATACATTTGCAATAATAATAGCGAAATATTCATTTCATGGCTATCCGAAAACGATTATGATATTTTAGTTTATGATATTTTTACGGGTGAGTATAAATTCACGATAAAAAACAATTTCAGATCCAAATATTATTCCAATTCCGAAATGGACTGGTTGAGTAAATTTAATAATATAGACATGCAAAAATTGTTTGGAAGTAAATTGAAGAAAAAAGCCATAAATACAATTTGTTGTGACAAAAACGGCAATCTTTGGGTATTAGCAACAAAAGATAGAGAGGATAGTGAGAAAAATGTTCTGAAAGCAGACATTTTCTATAAAGGTGTATTTCAAAATACTGTACATGTTAAAGAAATTGAATACCATGACTTCTCTGCTGCGTTCAGAATATTTAAATTAGTTTTTGAAAATAATAGAATTTATTATCATAATTTTGGTAAATATGATGATGAGAAAGGAGGGGTGATAAAAGTATTTGATTACAACTGGCAATGATTTTAATGTGTTGAATCAGGAGTAGATTAAGAAAAATAAGATTTTTTGAAATACCCTAACAAACCTTCGATACACAGATTAATAATTAGCAGATTGCGCAGTTTGAAAAAATCCGGACGCGGGTTAAAAAGAGTTTAACTAAGAAAAAAGGAGAAAAAAAATGAAAACGGCAAAGAAAAAATATGTGATTCTTAACCTAAAAAAAAATGATGGGTTAAAGATTAAGGGCGGAGTAGACGATGGTACTCCTGGAACTATAACGCCTGCATGCGATACTGTAATGAGTAAACCAAAACCAGTTTGGAATTGATTTGTCACATGTAGCATGTTTTTGTTTAAAGAGGGTCAAACCCCTCTTTAAACAATATTAAGGAGAATATATGTTAAAGGAATTAAAAGAATTGCATTCATATTTCGAAGATGAAAAGTGGAATGTGTTTAGTTATTATGGAAATTTCTATATCGTTTTATTAGATTTTACAATTGTTATTCCAATAAAAAAAGCAATGTATAACACATTATATAAGATAAAGCTCAACAATGATGGAATTAGCAAAATGTCGATTAAAGAAATAGAGGATTTAATTATTTTAAAAGACAATTTGATTTCAAGTCAAATTATAATTGCAGAGAAACTAAGTGCTAAACTCAATTTGAAAGAGATGAACATATTAAAAGACATCACAATCGAAATTACAGAAGACTGTAATCTACGTTGCAGTTATTGTTATGGATCTTTCGGTAATACAAGGTCTAAAACACTGGAGGAGAATATTGCAAAGCAAATTGTAGATTGCATCTTTGAATATCCAAAATTGTCCAAGAATTTGAGAATTAATTTTTTCGGCGGTGAACCGTTATTAAAATTTAATTTGATAGCAGATATTGTTGATTATATCGAGGAGAAAAAGAATGATATTGCAATTCAATATGGAATTACGACAAACGGAACTATTCTTAACGATGAAATAATTGAATTTTTTAGAAGATACAATTTTTATGTACTTGTATCATCCGATGGTGTTAAGATTTGTAATGATCAAAACAGAAAATATAAAAATGGAAATGGTTCTTTTGAGACTATTAATAAAAATCTTATTTCTTTGTTAAGAAATAAAATTCCTGTAAAGGCTTTAATGATTTTGACACCGTATTCTGTCAGATATTTTTCTGAGAATATTAAATACTTTGATTCGCTAGGTGTAAAATCAATATCTTCAAATCCATTTTATCATTCTTCAGGTATTAATATTTCCCCACTAAGATACAATAGTCAATTTGAAATACTTGAGTATCATCTGAAAGAATTGACCAAAATTATAATTCAGAAATTAAAGAATAATGAGAAATTCGTAAAATATGAAGAATTACATATTTTTGTAAGAAAAATACTCAATATTAATAACGAAAATTGCCCGGTTTGTATGGCAGTTTTCGGCTCAAGTGTGTTTATTGATAGTCAAGGTGATTTTTATCCTTGTACTGATTTCAAATGTTCTTCAAGTAAATTCAAAATTGGTTGTATTAAAACAGGTTTTAATTTTAATAAAATTAATTTATATATGAAAAAAATGAAGAACACAAATGAATTAATTGATTGCAAGAACTGTTTAATAAGAAATATTTGCGCGGGTTTATGCCTGTCACAACATGTAAGAATCAATAATGATTACAATGAAACATATACATATTACTCTACAATTTGTAATTATAAAATAGCCATTTTTAAAGCAGCGTGTTACTTGATGGAGAAGCTAAATAGTAATCAAATAAAAGCATTCCTTGAATATGATTATTGATTTTAATTTTTGAGATAAAAATGATTGTTAGAATTATACAAATATATGTTATTTTGATTTTCACATTACTATATTCATGCTCTGATAAGGATAATACATATGAAACAATATCTAATAAGAATGGTTTAATTTATTTGAATAAAAATATTCCAGCTAATCCTGATCTGAATATAAAATTGAACAATTTATTTGAGATATATCAGTATGATAGTAGTATAATAATCCATGATTTGAATCCCAAATACTTTTTTGGACTAACTGCAGATTCAAACGACAATATCTTCATTTCAACATACGATAATAATAATTTAATATACAAATATGACAATGCAGGCGAATATATTAATACATTTTCTAGAATGGGAAAAGGGCCAGGTGAATCGTCTGGTTACGATAAACTAATTATTATTCAGGATACATTATTAGCCGTTACGCTAAGGGATTACAAAATAAATAAATTTGATCTTGATGGTAATTATTTGAATTCAACAATTTTAGACAGGTTTTATTATGAATTAAATAAATTAACCGAGAGTAGTTTTATAGCTTTTGCATGGGATGAGGAAATAATTGGTGATAATAAATATGAAATCCATATGGAGATTGTTTTATTAAACAATTATTTTAAAAGAACTAAAACTATTTCAGAAAAGAAGGTCAGTCATGAAGGCATATTAGATGCCAGATCAAAATATTATCCATATATTTGTAATAATAGCAGGGAGATATTTATTTCATGGCTCTCGGAAAACGATTATGAAATATTGGTTTATGATATTATCACGGGCGATTATAAATACACTATAAAGAATTCATCCAGAGTAAAATACTATTCAGAAATTGAATTAGATTGGATGAGCCAAATTAATAATGTAGATATGCGTAAACTCTTTGGGAAATTAAAGAAGAAAGTTATTAATACAATTTATTGTGACAATAACGAAAACTTATGGGTGTTAGCAACGAAAGAAAGAAATGAAAATAAAAGTAATATTCTAATTGCAGATATTTACACTGATGGAGTTTTTCAAAACACAGTAAGTTTTAACGAAATTGAATACCATGATTTTTCAGGAGCTTTCAGTATATTTAAAATTGTTTTTGTAAACAATAGGCTCTATTATCATAACTATGATGATTACGATGACGAAAAAGGGAAAGTTATAAAAGTATTTGAATATTTAATTAAATAATTATTATGATTGTAAATTGCTGAAGTCTTTCCCCACCTTTAAACAGCTTGACGCTATGGACTGCGGTCCTACAGCTCTGCGCATAGTAGCTCAATATTACGGTAAGACTTACTCATTGGAGACACTGCGGGAAAAGGCTTTCGCGACCCGTGAGGGTGTATCTCTTTTGAGCATCAGTAACGCAGCCGAACAGCTGGGATTCAGAACTAGAGGGGTCAAGATAAGCTATGATTCTCTTATGGTCAGTTCTCAGCTGCCGTGCATTGTTCACTGGAATCAAAACCATTTCGTTGTTGTTTACAAGATCACAGATAAATTCGTTTGGATTTCTGATCCTGCGCACGGACTTCTTAAGCACTCAAGAGAAGATTTTATGAAGCGCTGGGCTTCGGATAAGCTTGACGATGTTCCTGTCGGAGTTGCTCTCCTGCTTGAACCTTCGCCTGATTTTTATAATATCGAGGACGAAAAGAAGAAAGTTGATAAGACCAGCTTCAAATTCCTGATCCATTATGTAAAACCGTACAAAAAACTGATAGTCCAGCTCATTATCGGTATGGCGGCCGGGAGTTTGATTCAGCTTGTTTTCCCTTTCCTGACGCAGGCGATCGTAGATGTGGGTATTAACACAAAAGATGTCAATTTTATAATGATCATCCTTATCGCTCAGCTTGCACTTTTCTTCGGCAGGGCGGGTATTGAGTTTATTCGGAGCTGGATACTGCTTCATTTGAGCACAAGGGTCAATATTTCGATCATATCGGACTTTCTAATCAAGCTGATGAAGCTTCCGATCAGTTTCTTTGATGTAAAGATGACAGGAGATCTGCTTCAGAGGATCAATGACCATCACAGGATCGAATCATTCCTGACAAATCAGACTTTGAGCATACTTTTTTCGGCAGTGAATTTTGTGATTTTCAGCATAGTCCTGATAATTTATAACGTGAAAATTTTCTTCGTATTTCTGATAGGCAGCATTCTCTATGTATTATGGATAAAAGCTTTTTTAAAGAAAAGAAAAGCGATAGACATTAAGAAGTTCGAGGTGATGTCCGATAACAACAGCAACCTTATCCAGATGATAACGGGTATGCAGGAGATCAAGCTCAACACCTGCGAAAAGCAGAAAAGGTGGGACTGGGAGAATATTCAGGCTAAGCTGTTCAAGCTCAATGTAAAAAGTCTTAGCCTCGACCAGTACCAGAATTCCGGTGGTATGCTGATAAATGAGGGCAAGAATATTATTATTACTTTCCTCTCGGCTTATGCGGTTATCAAAGGAGATATGACGCTCGGTATGATGATATCCGTTCAGTATATAATCGGTCAGCTCAACAGCCCGGTCTCTCAGCTGATTTATTTTATGCACTCCATGCAGGACGCAAAGATCAGTCTAGAAAGGCTCGGTGAGATCCACAACAAGGAGGATGAGGAGAATACCAACGAAGACAGGATCAAAGATATAGGCGATAATAAAACTTTGACGGTAAAAGATGTATCGTTTCAGTATGAAGGACCTGAATCGGAATGGGTGCTGAAGGATATCGACCTAACCATACCTGAAGGGAAGATAACGGCTATCGTGGGCACAAGCGGAAGCGGAAAGACTACGCTGATCAAACTTCTTCTTGGATTTTACAAACCTCAAAAAGGAAAAATCGAGGTAGGCAGGAATGATCTTGAGATCATAAACAGCAATGAATGGCGAAAAAAATGCGGTGTTGTCATGCAGGAGGGCTTTATCTTCTCCGATACGATAGCGAACAATATTTCCGTCAGCGACGAAAAGCCTGATAAGGATAAACTTAAGCATGCGGTTCATGTTGCGAATATAGAAGAATTTATTGAAACTCTACCTTTGGGATACAATACAAAGATCGGGGGCGATGGGCACGGACTCAGTCAGGGTCAAAAACAGAGAATGCTTATCGCGAGATCGGTTTATAAAGATCCGGAATTCATTTTCTTTGACGAAGCCACCAATGCGCTTGACGCCAATAATGAAAAGGTCATAATGGAAAATCTTGATCAGTTCTTCAAAGGAAAAACCGTTGTTGTAGTCGCGCACAGACTCAGCACAGTAAAAAATGCCGATCAGATCGTAGTGCTTGAGAAAGGCAGGTTAATTGAAAGAGGTACGCACAAAGAACTTGCAGAGCTTAAAGGCGCTTATTACAATCTTGTGAAAAATCAGCTTGAACTGGGGAATTAATATGCCTGAAGAGAGCAAAATAAATAATATAATAGACAGAAGCGAGAAAACACAGGAAATACTTACCTATCGGCCTCACTGGGCGGTAAGGGTCGGCATCACGGTCATAACACTTCTGATCATCGGGTTGATACTTTCAGCTAAGTTCATTGAGTATAAGGACGGCAAAACAGTTTATGATATAATATTTGAGAAAGTGAGGTAGAAAATAACCTTGCAATTATTTTGAATTGTTATTATTATTTCTAACATAGTTTGAATAGGATCAACGAATGTTCTCAACGATCAGAAATAATTACGAGTTCTACAAAAAGCAGTATTTCCGCGGCGATGTCATCTACTGCCCGTTCTGTTCGGGATTCTATATAGCGACGAAATACAAGCTTACCAAACAACTGAGTCAAATATGCCCCGTTTGCGGATCAACGGCTGAAGAGAGAACTGTGCTTCTTTTCCTGCTGTCAAAGACACAGATGCTGTCAGGGGAGCTAAAAATACTCTATGTCGGAGAAGAAGGGGTCGCGGCTGATTTTTTCAGAAAGTACCCGAACTCCGATGTCAACATTTACTCGTCGCGGCCGGATTTCAGAATGAGGGACGAGATCAAGAAAAGTGATTACGCAGCCGGTTCAGCCGATATCATCATTTGTAATTATATACTTGAGAAACACCCCAGACCTAATCTGCTCATCAGCGACCTCAAAAAGATACTCAAACCGGATGGAATAATGATACTTCAGGCAAATGTCGATCCGGAAAGGGAAAAGACCTCGGAATATTCGCACATGAACTACAATGACAGGCTAAGGCTTTACGGAATTCCCGGGAATCTTAGAAGGTACGGAAAAGATTACCCTGAAGTAATAAAGTCATACGGGCTGAACTTATCCAGGCTCAGGTTCAGAGGAGGGTTCGAGCGATTACCGGAAATGTCGTTCAATAAAGATGAAATTATATATCTTGCCCACAGTTCAGACAAACCGGATCTAACCGATAATAATGATGATCTCGAATCAGAAATGGAAGAACAGAAGAATAATGATGCTGGCGACAGGTTCTCAGCTTTCATTTATACCGTGTTTTTCATAATCCCGGAACTCGTAAGTAAAGCTGTATATGCGGTGATCTCAAATATAGACGAGCAGGAGAAGAACAAAGGCAAAGCGATCTACATGATCTATGTGCTGGCTTTCGGATCGTTCACTTTCTGGGGTACTTTTATCATAAATAGAATTACCATGAACTCCGGAATGGCTCTTCTATACTTATTTGTCAGCTTTCCGCTGTTCGTAACAGTAGGCGGTCTGGGATTTATGAGTATGGGGATGTATTTTATGTCAAATTATAAAGCAGGTTTTATTAAAAGGTACATAGTTGGATTTTATGTCGCCGTCTGTGCGCTATTGTCAGTTCTTTTATCTTTTTAAAATCAATAGGATTACGATTTGAATTCTATTTTTAATAAATTCATTTTTACTCTTTCAATTTAACCTGATTATTCGTATTTTATCCCACTGATATGTCCGTTCGTCAGAAAAGACGGGAACGCATCTGATAAAATCGTTATTATTCAACAAAAA
>JAQVNT010000048.1 GCA_028702975.1 Candidatus Delongbacteria bacterium | reverse complement strand
CTTTTATTTTTACTCTTTTTCAGCCTGGGGTTCTTCAGCGCCGTCTTCTTTTTCGACAGTCTTTCTCAGAGGTCTTTTCGGAACTCTTTTTCTTTCAGCGGCTTCAGTATCTTCATGCTGAACTCTGCCCTCGTCACCCGCTTTGATGTTCGCTACCTGGCTGGCTTCAAGAATAGAATCACTGAAAACCTTTGTGATCAGACCGATCGATTTAAATGCATCATCGTTTGCCGGGATAATATAATCTATATCATCAACATCCGAATTTGTATCGCATATTGCAAAAACAGGAATGTTTAATTTCTTTGCCTCTTTTATTGCGATCGTTTCTTTTATTGTATCGACAACGAAGATCGCGTTCGGAACAACTTTCATAGTCCTTACGCCTTCAAGTACATTATTAAGCTTCTCTTTATCTTTCTCGATAACGATCTTTTCCCTTTTGTTGATCTTCTGATAAGTACCGTCTGTAGCTTTTCTCTCAAGTTCTTCCAATGTCCTTATGGAATTTCTTATTGTCTGGAAGTTGGTCAGAAATCCTCCGAGCCATCTTTCAGTCACATAGTTCATTCCGCATCTTACCGCTTCTTCTTTCAGAAGGTCTTTGGCCTGCGCTTTTGTTCCCACGAACAGTATCTTTCCTCTTTTCGCTACGATCTTCATGGCAGCATCGCAGGCTTCGTCGATCATTTGAGCCGTCTTGTTCAGATCGATCAGGTGAATGCCTTTCTTCTTCGTGAAGATATAAGGCCTCATTTTTGGGTTCCATCTTTTGGACAGGTGTCCGAAGTGGGATCCCGCCAGTAACAGCTGCTGTACGCTTACTCTCGGCATTGTTTCTCCTTTTATTTTTGGGGTTGTCCGCCCTTTTAAGGCGCATCCCGGCTCATTGCCGGGATTATCCGCATTCTGTTCATCTCCTTTGTTGAAACGGCAGTCTAAGCCGCACCCCAACAGCCGGATCGCAGAATGCTTTTCTGCTCTGAAAGAGAATTATCTCTTAGAGAACTGGTATCTTTTTCTTGCTTTCGCAAGTCCGTATTTCTTTCTTTCTTTCTGTCTTGAATCCCTTGTGAGCATTCCTGCGGCCCTGAGAGCTCTTTTCAGATTTTCATCAACGGTCACGAGCGCTCTTGCGATCCCGAGTCTTGTAGCTCCCGCCTGTCCGGAAAGTCCGCCGCCTCTCACATTTACGAATACATCGTATTTGCCTGTGTTGCCTGTGATGTCCAGAGGCTGTTCAAGATCCATCTGAAGTATCTTCTTCTTGAAATATTCAAGACTGTCAGTATTGTTAACAATGATCTTGCCTTCTCCGGCTTTGATCCTGACTCTTGCGGTGGCTGATTTTCTTCTTCCGACCGCTGTGTTAAATCCGTGCGCATTAGCTTTCATTTATGTCATATCCTTTAATTTTATTATATGTTCAGAACTTCAGGTTGTTGTGCCTGATGAGTATGCTCCGGTCCTATAAAGACTTTCAGTCTTGTGAGCCTTCTTGCCCTCATCTTATTTTTGGGAAGCATACCGCTTACTGCGTTGCTGATGATCCTTTCAGGATGCTTCTCTCTCATTTTTTCAACGCTCGTGAACTTATCTCCACCCGGATAGCCGGAATAAGTGAAATAAGTTTTATCTTTTTCTTTTGCTCCCGTAAGAACAACCTTCTCTGCGTTTACTACGACGATGAAGTCGCCCAGGTCAATATGGGGCGTGAAAAGCGGTTTGTGCTTGCCCATAAGCCTGTGAGTGATCTCGGTAGCTATTCGCCCGAGAGTTTTCCCCTCAGCGTCGACAAGATACCATTTTCTGTCGATGTCGCTGTGTTTTGCGCTTATTGTTTTCATTGTTTCTCCTGTTTTCGTCTATTTTAATTTCTTATCGTCACTGTCATTCTCTTTCTGCATCAACTGCGCAAAAAAGAACCGCGTGAATCTCATAGTTGACCTTATTTTGTGCCTGAGAACCAACCGTCTTCACACGCGAAACCAAATATAATTCCGGGAGTAATGAAATGCAAATGATTTATTAAATATTTTTATTGAATTTTATTGATCTGTTACTGAATATAATACCCGATCCTTTCCCATCTGACTTCAAAATCATTCTTCCAAAATTCATATATTTTGAACTGATCGTTGTAATCGAATGAAAAATAGACCATTATCGGTTTGCCGACGATCAGATCATTGTTTACAAAACCCCAGTACCTGCTGTCGTAACTGTTATCCCTGTTGTCGCCCATCATAAAATAAGAACCTTCAGGCACAGTGAATTTTCTGAAATTATCTCTGAAACTCAAATTTTCAGCTATGTTGCCTGCTGTAACTTCGGCGAATTTATCTTTAAAAATTCCATTGTTACTATTGCTCATAACCCTTGCGTTAGGTAAGCAAAGCGAATATTTCTGTTCAAAATAATTAAACATTTTACCGTATTGAATTACTCTGTTCAGCTTCTCAGGATCCAAAAACAATACACTGTCCTTCGGGTTATACAAATCTGCGGCGGTCAGGTCTCTAAAAAGACTGTTTGTAAAATTCTCATCATCTAAAGGATAGGTTTTAAGCGGATCTTCGAACCTGGCCTTGGCTTTAAGTTCAATATTGGCTTCATCGATCTCGACCGTATCGTAAAATTCGCTGAAAAGTTTTCCGTCAACATAGAGTTCCTTGTCGATTATCTCGACTGTCTGGCCGGGAAGAGCCACGCATCTTTTTACATAATATAGCCACTGGTTCATCTGTTCGTCAAAATGTTTGAAAACGACAACATCACCCTGCTTTACACTGTTGAACAGAGGAGTTTTGAACCATGGTATATCGAAACCGTAATTTGTGAAAGGGATGCCCAGCCAGTCGGGAGTCCTGAACCCGTAATAGAATTTATTAACGAGCAGCATGTCCCCAATCCTGAGCGTTCTTTCCATTGATCCGGTAGGTATTCTGTAAGCCGATATAATGAACGACATTATAAGAAAAAGTGTCAGTATAAGGTAGGCGGCGGATTTTAACAGCTTCTTTAGATCAGTGGTATTTTTTTTCTCTTCCATAAGTGGTGATCTTCCGTTTAATTTCAAGTTGCGAAAATTATGTTTTTTTTTCTAAATTGTCAAATCAATTCGTTAAACGGAACAAAATGCGCTTTTGTTCGGTAAAATCCACAAAAAAAATACTTTCGATAACCGATAGTATGAATTAAATTTGTATCGCTTGCAAAGCAGAAATGTTAAACTAAATGCGGGAAAACAAAATGATCTCAATCAGAAATGTTTCCAAGAACTACGGGCAGATAAACGCCCTGAAGAATTTTTCCGCCGTGATCAACAAAGGAGAGATCACCGGTATTCTGGGTCCGAACGGTGCGGGCAAAACAACTCTGCTCAAGATAATCACATGCTACATGTATCCGACAGAGGGAAACGTTATCTTCGACGAATACGACATCTGGTCGAACAGTCTGAAGATCAGAGAGATGATAGGCTACCTTCCGGAGAACGCGCCGCTTTATTCCGATCTTACCGTAGTGGATTATCTGAAATTCGTGGCGGACATAAGGAACATCCCGAAAACGGCGGTAATGGACAGGATAAGAGCCGTCTCCGACCTCTGCGACATCAGGTCGGTAGCGTACAAACGCATTGACGCCCTTTCCAAGGGCTACAGGCAGAGGGTCGGTCTGGCGCAGGCCCTGATACACGATCCCGAGATCCTGATCCTCGACGAGCCCACATCGGGTCTTGACCCCAACCAGATACTCGAGATCAGGGATCTTATCATGAGGCTGGGCAAAGAGAAAACTATACTTTTCTCCAGCCACATCCTTCAGGAGGTTCAGGCGGTCTGCGACAGGGCAATTATCATCAACCGCGGTGAGATAGTTGCCGACGGCTCTCCGGACTCAATGAGCGACAGCATCGCTAATCACAGGGAGATAATCCTTACTGTCAGGTCATCCGCAGATATCGGCGCAGGGCTCAGATCAGTCTATTCGGTGAAGGACGTGAAAACGGCTGCTGCCGCAGTGCCTGGCGAATTTTCCTACAGCATTTTCACCGACAAGGATTCCGACGTCAGGGACAGAGTATTCGACATCTGCGTTGAGAACGGAGCGAAGATAATCGAAATGAGGCTTGAAAAAGACTCTCTCGAAAAAGTATTCAGAGAATTAACTTTCTAGGAGGACCTTGGGAATGATCGGCACATTTAAAATAGCTAAAAAAGAATTCAGATCATATTTTTCTTCACCGGCCGCCTACATAATAATAATACTGTTCCTCGCGCTGACGGGATGGTTTTTCACCAACACCCTTTTTATCGACGGCGGTCAGGCTGAACTCAGATCGAATTTCAACATAATACCTTTTCTTCTTCTTTTCTTTGTCCCTGCGCTTACGATGAAGATGATAGCCGAAGAAAAAAAGAGCGGAACATTAGAGCTGCTTACGACCCTGCCTGTTACGGAAGCTCAGATCGTGACAGGTAAATTCATGGGTTCTTTAGGCATTCTTGTTCTGGCAATACTGCTCACTTTACCTAACATCCTTACGATCGCGATCTTAGGCGAACCTGACTGGGGAGTTCTTTTTTCAGGCTACCTCGGTCTTATTCTTATGGGATCGGCTTTTACGGCTGTCGGCCTTTACACCTCATCAGTTACCGACAATCAGATCATAGCTTTCATATTAAGCTTCGTAATACTGTTCTTTCTGGTAATGGTAAGTAATCTGCTGATGTTCCTGCCTTTCCCCGAGTTCTTCGACTATCTCGGAGCTGTCTCGCACTATTCGAATATGCTCAGAGGAGTGATCGATTCAAGGGATGTTATATATTTCGCATCTGTAACGGCCGTGTTCCTGTTCGGGGCGGCGTCTTCGATCGAAAAAAAGCAGAATTTCTACAGGATCTTTTATGTGGTCTTAACCGCTCTGTTTTTGAATGTTATATCATTTTTCATCTTCACCCGTTTCGACCTGACCGAAGGAGGTATCTATTCACTTTCCGAAGCCAGCAGAAAAACCGTTGCCGAGCTTGATGATAAGGTTATTGTCAAGTGCTTCTTTTCGGAGGAGCTTCCGCCTCAGATGAAGATAATTCCCGCAATGATAAGGGACAATCTTGAGGAGTATAAAGCTTATTCGAACGGAAATTTCTACTATGAGTTCATCGAACCTTCCAATGAGGAATTTTCAAAACAGATAATGACATATCAGCTTCCCTCTGCTCAGGTCCAGCTTCTTGAAAAGGACGAGTTCAAAGTAAAAAAGGTCTTCATGGGCATGGTAATGCTCTATGAGGATAAAAAAGAGATAATCCCTTTCATTCAGGAAGGCGATCTTCCCGCGCTTGAGTATCAGCTTACGAGCATGATAAAGAAGATCACTACCGATAAGCTGCCTTCCGTCGGGATACTTTCAGGTCCGGGTATGACTGAGCTTGAATCTATAAGGACGGTCTATCAGATCCTTTCGTCCAATTATGTCGTTAGCCCTGTAAGCGCGACTAAAGATGAGCTCGATCCGGATAAGCTCGCATCTCTGCTTATAATCGGCCCGAAAGAAAACTTTTCTCAGGAAGCTCTAGAAGCGATAGACAGCTATCTTACAGGCGGCGGAAAGATAGGTTTCTTCATAGATAAGACCGATGTGAACCTTCAGATGCAGAATGTGAAAGCGATCGAGACCAATTTGGACTCTCTGATGATGAATTACGGAATAAGCGTCAACACGGATCTGATCGGAGACAAACAGGCCGGGATGATCACGATGAGGCAGCAGAAGGGATTCTTTTCCTTCGCAAATCAGATCAAGTATCCTTTCCTGCCGATGATAACCAATCTGAACAGGAAAAATCCGGTCACGCAGAAGATCGACGCTTTCAATCTGTATTTCGCCAGCTCTCTCGACACGACTCATGCGGAAGGAAAAGGTCTTGATCTTGAGATCGTGGCCAGAACATCTCCCGAAGCATTCCTCCAGTCGGGAAATTACAACATCATAGCCGACAGGGACATTGAGAGCTATACATACGACAGATCTGATCTTCCCGTTCTGGCTCTTGCTAAAGGATCGTTCAGTTCGTATTTTCAGAAAGGCGTAAAGAGCGCGGATACCAGAATTACTGTATGCGGAGACGCGGAATTCTTTTCTGACGGGAAGATGGGATCGGATGAGAATATCAACCTGTTCCTGAATCTGGCTGACTGGCTGACCGCCGATGAAACTCTCATATCGATAAGGTCAAAAGAAATAACTCAGAGACCGCTGAAACCTTTAAGCGATATGATGAAAACGGTTATAAAAACCCTTAATATCATAATGATCCCGCTTCTCTTCGCCCTTATCGGTATATTCAGATGGTATTCGGGAAGGAACAGAAAGGATTTCAGTCTTAAATAAATCGGGGGATACTTTCTCATGAAACAGAAAATTATATATTTTTCCATTCTTGCCGCGCTGGCTTTAGGCGCATTTTATCTGATCCGTAAACCAACCGGAAATGTTGAAAATATTGACAATGTTATGCTCCGTTTGGACACGCTGAAAATAGTACAGGTAACTCTTAAAACCGGCGCTAATTCGATTGTGCTTAAAAAAGGTGTGGAAAACTGGTTCGTTGAAGGTAAAAAAACATATACAGCCGACAGAAATACGATCAATACTCTGCTTAAGTTCGCTGAAGAAGTTTCCGTTTCGAACAGGATATCCGACAAACCGGAAAAACATTCGAAGTTCGGAGTTGACAGCACGGGAACATCAATTAAATTCAGACTGCAGGACAATTCCGAGATATCATATCTTATCGGAAGCGACGATCAGGAAAGAAGGCATACATTTTACAGGCTTCCGGGTAAAGATGAAGTTTATTTAGGCACACTTTTTCCCCGTTACAGACTAACTGCGGATATAGACTCATGGCGGGATAAGACAGTTTTCAGTGCAGATATGAACACAGTAACCAAGATCTCTCTCATGAAGGGAAAAGATACTGCAGTCATTGAAAAGAAGAATGATGCATGGGAAGTAACTCTGAACGGTAAATTACAAGAATTCGATGAAGAAAAGATAAGAAAGATCACCCGAAAGCTCTCGATGTTCAAAGCAGCCGGATTTGCGGATGATGCCGACGAAACACTTTTGACTGATAAGATCACCGTCTTCATAAGCGTAGGGTCATCAACGAAAGAGATCATTTTTGCGAAATACGGCGAAATGGATGTTGCCTTCGACAGGGAAAAACAACAGTGCTACTCAGTCAATCCCGATGATATCAGCCTTATCTCCAAAATGTTCGAGTGATTTTATGATTATATTCATTGATTATTTTATTATTTTAATTAAATTATCGGCTGAACTAATAACGGAGAAAAGCAATGAAATTATTTAACATCCTCCTGCTTACTTTCTTTCTCACTCTGCTGAACGGGATGCCCGTTGACAGAGAGACGGCAGAAACAGCGGCGAAGAACTGGCTTTCGAACAGATACCCTTCACGGAATTACGATACTGTATCAGACTATGCCGATATCTCAGAAGCTGTTCATGTCTTCAACTTTAAAGACGGCGGATTCGCGCTTATAGCTGCCGATGATGCTGCCCTGCCTGTTTTGGGATATTCTCCGGACGGCCGTTTTGAAAGCAGTTCTCTTACATCGAACATAAACTTCTGGACAGAGATGTATGTCAAGGCTGTGGAAGAGATCAGAATTAATAAACTTTCCAACTCAGAAACCGCAGCTGAATGGGAAAAAGTTCTCAAGAACGATATTGTCATAAAAGAAGGAAAGGCTGTAACTCCGCTTTTAACTTCAACCTGGAACCAGAGCCCGCTTTACAACAACTACTGTCCTCTGGACGGAGGATCGCTTTCTGTTGTAGGGTGTGTTGCCACTGCGATGTCTCAGATCATGTATTACCATAAATATCCGGCAGTCGGAAAAAGCTCCCATTCTTATACTGAGCTCGGACAGTTTCTTGAAGTGGATTATTACCTTTCAAGATACGACTGGGATAAAATGCCGAACGCATTGAGCGGCGGTTCCACAGCTGAACAGATACATGAAGTCGCACAGATATCCTACCATGCCGGAGTAGCCGTCGAAATGATGTACGGAGCCGATGCTTCAGGTGCGTATTCTGATGATGTTCCTTACGCTCTGAAAACTTACTTTAAATATCTAACAGCTAATTATGTCAACAGATCTTCATATAACGCTTCAACTTGGAGAGCACTTCTTCAGGATCAGCTTGATGCCGGATTACCGGTTTACTATTCAGGACAAGGCGACGGCGGCGGTCACGCTTTTGTCTGCGACGGTTATCAGGACAGTGACTACTATCATTTCAACTGGGGCTGGGGCGGTTCGGCCGACGGATATTATTCGATCGACAATCTGAACCCGGGAGGATATACGTTCAACGACTACCAGGGTGTAGTGAAAGACATTATTCCAGGAACTTCTGACATTGTAAATACTCAGCCGATCCCGGATGTCGTATCCCAGGAAAGCTCGTATCAGATCGACCTTTCTGATTATTTCAGCAGCCTTACAGGCGATGCTATCACATACGCTGTCGATCCTTCCAGCGAAATTGACGGACTCCAATATTCCGTAAGCGGAAGTCTTCTCACTCTAAACAAACTTTCAGACGGTGTCTCGAAGATTACAGTTACCTGCAGTAACAGGAAGGACAACAGCTTTGACGAATTTTACTTTAAGTTCGGAAGCGGCTCTTTAATGGCTGCGTTCGGCAACGCATACGATTTTAAAAAAGTCTCCTACATGGATGCAGGAACTTCTACAGCACTTAACTCGATGCAGAATATAACATTTTCTACATGGGTGAAGCTCAATTCAAATAATATTGAGCATGGACTTGCTTCCAAATCCGCTTCGAGCAATACAGGATGGAACATAATAGTCCAGAGCAACAACCTGCTTAAATTCTCTGTTAAGACACAGGACGGTATAACAAGAAGGATATACAGCATTGCAGCTCTTCAGCCTGATATCTGGTATCATCTGGATTTTGTTTACGACGGAAAAGATCTTATGATTTTTATCAACGGGGAACTTGACAACATAAAAACTACCTACACAGCCGTCTCACCCATGCTTCATGACGAATCGGCCACTCTGAAAATCGGTTTCTCCAACGGCATTTATTTTGACGGCATTATTGACGAGACCGTTCTGTGGAACCAGCCCATATCGGTCGATACTATTAGAAGAATTATGAGATCTGAACCTGAAGTTACAGCCGAGTCCCTGGTTTCTTACTGGCCCTTTACCGAAGGTTTCTACGACTTTACAGAGGATATGGCAGAACTGCACGACGGAATTTTCGTGTATGGCGACCTGAGCTATTGGACATCGTCT
>JAQVNT010000047.1 GCA_028702975.1 Candidatus Delongbacteria bacterium | reverse complement strand
TTCTCTACCGGGATCGACAATAAAGAAGACGATTTTATAAAATACGCGCTCGATCTGAAATATTTTTTCACGCCTTTCGGGCCTGTAACTTTCGCGTTCTCCGGCAGGCTGAATTATCTGCGGATGACCCATCCGGGCACGGAACCCTCCGTCGATCAGCTGTTCTATCTGGGCGGCTCTTCAACTGTGAGAGGGATCTCGGACAACTCGTTTCTGGAGGACAGCGCAGGTGATCCTATGGGCGGAAAACTTTCCGCACTGTTAACTTTAGAGCCGAGATTTGAATTTTTCAAGAACTGGGAACTTCCGCTGTTCTTAGACACCGGACTTCTGTCGGAAACAGCTGCCGGCGGAGGTGAGACGCTCCGCTCGACCGCAGGCACAGGCCTGCGCTACATCACGCCAATAGGCGCAATGGGACTGCTCTGGGGATTCCCTCTCGATGTCAAAAACGGCTGGGAAGACGGCGTCTTCCACTTCTCGATCGGTTATACTTTCTAAACAGGTTTTCTTCTGACAGGCATAGTCATACACCTGCAGCCGCCGCCGCCTCTGGACAGCTCGGATCCTTCAACAGTAATAACGAACTTATCATATTTTTCAGCATCGGTCTTGCCTGATAAAAGATCTTTTGCTCTGATTATCTCAAATCCGTTCTTGTTCATTTCTTCAAGCGTGTAAACATTCCTGCCGTAGCCGATCACCTGTCCCGGTGCTAATGCAAAGAAATTAGCTCCGCTGTGCCACTGTTCTCTTTCCTGAATGTATGAATCCGAATTTCCTCCGCAAAAGATAGGTTCAAGATCATGTCCAAGAGCTTTTAAGGCTGTAAGGATATTTATTTCCTCATTTATCGTCACTTTACCGTTATCGATTGAAAGGTGAATTGTCAGAAACCTGTTCGAATCCATGATCAGCGGTTTATAGACCATGCATTTATCCGTGTCAAGCATAGTAAAGACCATATCGAGGTGGATAAAAGATTCGGGAGTATAGGGCAATTCCTGAACGATGATATGATGCTTACCTTTAAGCTTCTTCATTTCCTGCAGAATGTAATCAATTCCCTGGGTAGTTGTTCTCGCGCTGTTCCCGATCAGAATTATATTGTCACTGAATACAAGCACATCTCCGCCTTCAAGCGAGATCTTATCGTCAAAAGATTCTGAGTTTAAAGGATTGAGTGTCTTAGCTTTAAAGTTAGGGTGGTTTTCAAATATCGCCTCCATGATCTGAGATTCCCGTTCTCTGACTTTATTTGCCATTCGGTTAATATGAACTGTATCGTAGATAGAAACTGCTGCGTCTCTTGTAAAAAAGAAATTGTGCAGAGGTTTTAAAGAATATCTGTCTTCGTCGAGAAAATTTGTCAGAGTGTCTTTCTTCATTATCCGGCCTTCGATAAGCTGTCTTGCGATCTCTTCTTCAGGCTGATCGAGCAGTTCGTTCATATACCTGCCGTTTTTCGACATCTGGCATTCATTAAGGTATATCTTTGAGATCAGATCATTCTTAACCTTATCGTTCGATAAAATATCTGTTAAAAGATCCTTTACCTGAAAAGTTGTGGTGAATTTATCAAGAACATCATTAAACTGCCTGTATTCCTTTTTTGCGACTGATAGGTTTAAGATATCACTATATAAAGCCCTTTCCGCATTTTTAGGCGTCATATTTTCAATTTCGGGACCGGGTGAATGTAATATTACACCTTCAAGCTTTCCAATTTCCGAATTAACTCTTATTTTCATGTTCTCTCTCTTTTTTAGCATTATTTATTTCGTCCGCCATTCCTTCGAATTCAGGCTTGTCAGAGCCGCAGAAAAAATCTCTGCAGACCTGAGGTCTGTTTTCGTATATAGTGCATCTCAACTCTTTCAGATAGACGCATGAACCATCCGGGTTTTTCTTTAAGATGTTAAGACCGTATTCTTCGATCTCTGAAAAATCTTCAAAATCCCGCCAGGCGTCAGTTTCAGTCTGATACTTACCGGAGTAGAGCTCTTTACTGTTTAAAGGAACGGGAAAAAGGGTGCAGCACACTGCGCATCCTCTGCATTTGTTTATCATTTTGATCATACTCAGCTGTTCCGGTACAATTGAGGGTAACTTATTTTAAATTTGATGACCAGCAACCGGCATATTATAATAAAAATAACGGGAATTATCTGAAGCATTGGATCCGGCACCTCCAGAGTTTTCAGTAAGAAGTAAAACAGACCTCCGAGGATAGAGACGGTAGCATAAATTTCCTTGTGGAAAATAACCGGGATCTCATTTACAAGAATGTCTCTGATTATACCTCCAAAAGAACCTGTAATAGTACCGAGAATTACGCAGATCATAAAACTCAAACCGTTATGCAAACCGATCTCAAGGCCGACTATCGTGTAAAGTCCCAAACCTATAGTATCAAAAAGTAGAAGTGACTTCGTGAACGACTGCATCTTTCTGCTGAATGTCATGGCAAATATTGATCCGGCGACTATAGAATATACATAGGCGGGTTCGGTCAGCCAGAAAACTTCGGCATCTTTGATCAGGATATCGCGTACAGTTCCTCCTCCGACCGCGGTTACAAAACCAATAATAATTACACCGAACGGGTCGAATCTTTTTCTCATAGCTGTCATCGCGCCTGAAATTGCAAAAGCGAAAGTACCAATAACGCCCAGATAGAATATGTAGATACTGCTCAGCACTGATCCACCCTGTTTAGTTTGTTTCCGCGCTCAAAGGAATTTATATTGTCAAAAGTGATCTCCGCTCTTCTTTTCAGTGCTTCCTCTGTTTTGAAGGCAATATGCGGTGTCAATATCACATTGTCAAGTTTAAGGAACGGGTTCTCCCGAGTCACAGGCTCGATCGAGTAAACATCAAGACCTGCTCCGGCTATATGTTTATCCCTCAGCGCTTCGTAGAGCGCACTTTCATCAACTACCGGGCCTCTCGCTGTGTTGATCAGGTACGCGGACTGCTTAATAAGGCTGAGCTGCTTTTGTCCGATAAGGGCTTTCGTCTCTGCGTTTGAAGGAACATGAATGCTCAAGATATCGGACCCGGAGCAAAGTTCTTCGAGCGTATCGACATATTTTCCGCCCAGATCGGTAAATTCTTTTCTTCTAGTTCTTGACCATCCTATAATGCCGCATCCGAGGACATTGAATATTTCAGAAGTTCTGATCCCGATAGCGCCTGTGCCGCAGATCCCGACGGTTTTCCCGGACAGCTCGATCCCGGGCCTGCCCAGATCCCATTGACCTTTACGGATCGCTTCGTTCCCTTTAGGTATTTCTCTAAGAAGTGATATCGCAAGGCCCACGGCAAGTTCAGCTACGGAATTCGTTGAATATGCAGGCACATTACATACGGCAATATTTTTCTCTCTGCAGTAGTTCAAATCAACGCTGTCGTAGCCTGTAAAAGCGACCGCGATCACCTTCAGTTTCGGGTATTCCGACAGCTCAACGGGTCCGAGTTTTGTCTTGACGCTTATAAGCACTTCGGTCTCTGCTTTATCGCAGGATTGTGAAGGGAATGTCAGCTCGTGATCTACAGCAAGATTCATTATTGCCGGATCGGGCACGCCGAGATTTTCAAGAATGTGGATCTTCATATTTCAGTTCCTTTGTGATGCTTAAAAATTATATCGCCGACATTTACATTAAGGTGTTTCGCTATTACAGAACATTTGGCTTTGAGCATGAAGAAAATATCTCTCTTTGAATCTGAAAGACTCTCATAATTTCCCTGTCCTTTTGAGATCACCATATCTGATCTTTCGAAAATCCCGACAAAATCTCTGCTGCATTTTTTAAGTATTGTCCCCGGGGCTTTTGAACCTGAGGATATCACTTTGGCGATTTTGGTTATTCCTATCTGCTCCGCTTCGATCACGGTTATATCGTTGATGACGGGAATTTCTCTGGTTGCGAAGACGACAGGCTTGTTAAGCTGCTCGATAAGAATTCTGTCAAAAACCCCTTCTCCTGAATTGTCGCCTATGTACAGTATACTTTCAGCTTGATCGAGTCTGGTTTTGAAGCTGTCGTAATCGAATTCCGCAAAATCCGCGATGAGAGTATTTTCAATGTCTTTTTCAATATCGAACTGCCTGTCTATGCCGAGATCTATAACATTTCCCGCTATCGCAAGTCTTATAGCTGTGAGAAGCGGATCGTTTGAGTTTTCTACTCTTTTTTTTAATCCGGCATACAGGCTCAGGGCGTGGGTAATATTTTTCTGCTTTATGCTGTAATACGGATCATTGTCGCCTGTCACATCAGAGATAAGTTTGTAAATATCTGCCCCGGTTTCGGGCGGAGTCTGTTCCATAGGTATTGTTGAGATCATTGCACCGGCTTTGTCGAGGATAATTTTTATCTTATTATCATCATCAGTGGCAGTTTTTGCGGCTCTAAAGGCCTGATTTATGAAACATGGTATGCATTCAAGATATGTTTTCATGCGTTTAGGTCAGCTCCTAAAATTCAATAACAGTTCCTGCGCCGCCCTGAATGTATTTATCAGGCAGTCGTTTTTCGATCTCGTCAATATGCTTTGTGCAGTGGGTGGGGCAGATCTTTTCCGCTTTGTTCATGACATCGTATTCTTCCGATCCGTGAAGTCCGCCTACGATCAGGCTGATCTTTTTGTCAGGGAATGTTCCGAGTATTTTTCCAAGTCCGGGATGGCAGCAGCCTATTATTACGACCGATCCCTTTTCAGTATCAATGAACATGGACTGTTCGATATTGTCAAGCTCGCCGGTAGTAAATATGCCGGGGTATATTTCCGCAGGTCTGTCGTATTTAATTATGCCGTTTGGATACTTTATGCCTCTAAGCGACGGCGGGATGTGAAGTACAGCCCTTTCGTTGAGGTTTAATACAGCGCTCAGGCCGCCGATGTGGTCGAAATGCTGGTGAGATATGAAAATATCGTCGATGAAATCTGGATCGATTCCGAGGGCTTCCATATTATTCAGTAGTATCTTTCCGTTCCCGCCTGTATCGAATAAAATATTGCGTCCACCGGCTTCGATCAGACATGAAAATCCAAAGTCGGCTTTGAGCTTTGGAGAATTGGAAATATTATCGTAGAGTATTGTTATTTTCATATTACCTGAGTTTGTTCGTTAATCATTATCAGCCTGATCTGCCTTCACTAAATATTCTCAATATACTTTTTACCCGGTTCCATTATGGTCGTTTTAAAATTTTTCTCAATAAGTTTCTGCTTCAAAAATTCCTGCGCTTCAGGTTCTCCGTGCACCATGTATATTTTCTTTAATTTATTTGGATCATAGCTGCTTAGGTAATCGAGTATTTCGTTATAATCAGCGTGGGCACTGAAAGCATTCAAAATTTTCACTTCGGCATTAAGCTTATGTTCTCCTCCAAGTATCCTCACAGTTTTTTGACGGTCGGCAATTTTCCTGCCGAGAGTGTTTTCTGCCATAAATCCTACTATAAGGATCGTATTGCGGTGATCTTCGATATTGTTTCTTAAATGATGCAGGATGCGTCCGGATTCGCACATTCCTGAAGCCGAAATTATTATTGCAGGTTCCCTTAATTTGTTAAGTTCTTTACTTTCGTCTCTGTCCTGAACATAATGGAGCTGATTGAATCCGAATGGATTCTTGTTGTGCTTCAAAAAACTCTCGCGGGTTTCTTTGTCAAAGCACTCGGGATGCGCGGAAAAGATAGAAGTTGCGTTCGTAGCCATCGGGCTGTCAACATAAATGGGAATATTAGGTATCTTTTTCTGATCCGTTAACAAATGAATTATATACACAAGTTCCTGTGTCCGTTCAATTGAGAATGCCGGTATGATAATTTTTCCGCCCCGTGCAGCTGTCCGGGAAATAATATCTGCAAGTTTGTCGGTTGCAAAATCAACAGTGTCATGCAGCCTGTTGCCGTATGTACTTTCAATGAATAAGAAGTCATGATCAGGTAAAATGTCGGGATCTCTAAGGATGGGAAGGTTTTTTCTGCCGAGGTCGCCTGTGAATCCTATTCTGGACTTCTGACCGTCTTTTTCTATTTCAATTAGAGCTTGTGAAGAGCCGAGAATATGGCCGGCATCTATAAAAGTTACAGTAACGCCCGGAGCTATTGGAAATGGAAGGTTATACGGGATAGAAATAATTTTCGACATTGCCTTTTGAACATCATCATCGGTGTAAAGAGGTTCTTTTATAACAATATTATCATTCTGATTGTGTTTTTTCAGGTACTCAATATCACTTTTCTGAATATGCGCAGAATCTGTAAGGATAAGTCCTGCAAGGTCTCTTGTTGCGGGAGTCGCGTAAATATTGCCTTTAAATCCCCGCTTGACCAATAAAGGAATAAGTCCGCTATGGTCATAATGGGCATGAGTGAGTATAAGCGCATCTATCTTGGCGGGATCAAAATCCCATTCTCGGTTCTTTTTATCGGCAATTTCTCTTTTTCCCTGAAATGCCCCGCAGTCGATCATTAAAGTTATTTCATCTATGTGTACAAAATGCTTCGATCCTGTAACTTCCTGTGCCGCACCCCATGAATAAAATTCGATCTGCATCTTAAAGACTCCTTAATTTACGTACTTTGTTATTATAATAAAATTACTTCAGAGCTTTCAGGGCGGCCTCGTAATCAGGCTCCTGCGCTATCTCAGGCACCTGCTGGGTATATATTACCTTGTGGTTCTCGTCAAGCACTACAACCGCTCTTGAATGGAGATAAGCCAGCGGTCCGTCAATTATTTCAAGGCCGTAATCATAGCCGAATTCGCCTGTCTCGTAGTCCGAAAGCGTGATAACATTGTCGAGACCTTCAGCACCGCAGAACCTTGCCTGAGCGAAAGGAAGATCTCTTGAGATGCAGAGCACTTTAGTGTTTTTCATTTCCGAAGCGAGTTTATTAAACTGCCTGACTGACATAGCGCAGGTCGGCGTGTCGAGGCTGGGGAATATATTAAGAACAAGTTTTATTCCTTTAAAGTCTTTCAGACTGACTCTGTTAAGCTTGCCGTCAACAAGTCTGAAATCTTTCGCATTTGTTCCTTTTACTGGAAGTTCTCCTACCGTATTTATAGGATTTCCTTTAAGTGTTATTTTAGCCATCTTATTTCTCCTTATTTCGATTTTTTTCTAATTTCTATAAACCTCTCATGCGATTCACCGGGGTTAAGAGCTTTCGCTGTCGTACTTGCTACGATGTAGTAAAATTTATTTGCTTCGGTGCATGAAGTCGAGTATTCCGGAGTAGTAACCGCAGCCTCCCATCCGAATCCTGTGTAAGGAAGATCTGAAGAGTAAACATCATATCCCGAAGCTCCGGATACCGCGTCCCATGTTATTGTTATATCAGTGCCGCTTATTGCCGTTGAAACATTATCGGGTGCAGAAGGCGGTTGTGCCGCAGGGAATTGAACGACCGCGAAGTTGTCGATTATCAAATGACCGGACTGATCGTCGTTGAGTACTCTCAGTCTGATGTTGTCGGAAGCATCATTGACTTTGCAGGCAAATTGACTGTAGGTGCTGTTTTGGAAAGTTTGACTCTGAACATTTGTATAGGCTCCTCCTCCTACGGATTTCTGCAGCCAGAATGTTGAAACAGAAGCTTCCTGATTCAAAGCGCGGAAATAGAAGATCACGGAATCAACGCCGTTCACAGCAGGGGACGTAACAGAAGATCCGGGGGAGTCGTCATTCATTCTGACTGCGTGCGAACCTTCGTATGCGTAAGCGGCAGAAGTTTCAGGATAAACATCCACAATATCCCAATTACCCGTAGTCAATGCGAAAGTGCCTGAGGAATAACTTCCCCAGTTTGCAAGCTCAAAATCCTCGACCCAGCCTTCGCCTGAGCCGCCGCCGGAACTGATCAGGAATTGTACGGTCGAATTTGATGCTACATGGTTACCCGCTATGTCCTCCACATTATTTATGGTCAGAGTGTAGCTGACGTCTTGCAGGAATGAAGGGTATGAGACTACTACTTTTGATGAATCTCCGCCGTATCCGAGCGCGGCAGTATCAGGATTACTTCCTCCGTTATCAAGAACATAGTTAGTTATTGTCTGCGATGTAGCGGGATCGAGGTTCTCGCTGAATGTCAGTATTATATCAGAACCGTTTATCTCGTGGCTGAGAATATCAGGCGGAACAGTGTCCTGCTCAGGTCCTGAAAATGTTACTACCTTAAAATAGTCGACTATTAGGTGCCCTGGCTGATCGTCGTTCAACACTCTTAGTCTGATGTTGTTGGAAGTATCATTGACCTTGCAGGCGAACTGACTGTAGGTGCTGTTCTGATATGTCTGACTCTGAACATTAGTGTAGGCACCTCCGTTTACTGATTTCTGGAGCCAGAACGTGGATGTGGAAGCTTCCTGATTCAAAGCGCGGAAATAGAAGATCACGGAATCAACGCCGTTCACAGCAGGGGACGTAACAGAAGATCCGGGGGAGTCGTCATTCATTCTGACAGCGTGCGAACCTTCATATGCATAAGCGGCAGAAGTTTCAGGATAAACATCCACAATATCCCAATTACCCGTAGTCAATGCGAAAGTGCCTGAGGAATAACTTCCCCAGTTAGCAAGCTCAAAATCCTCGACCCAGCCTTCGCCGCCTGTCGATATTGCGAAGCTGAATGTCGTATTGGTGGTTATGACATTATTCTTAAGGTCTTCTACGTTATTCACGGTCATAGTATAGTTAACGCCGGTTGAGAAAACCGGGAAAGAAAGTTCAACTTTCGCTGAATCTCCGAGATAGCCGAGGGACACCGCGCCGGGATTGCCTGCTCCGTTATCAACGCTGTAGTTCGAGACGGTCTGCGAAGTTACAGGGTCTACTTTTTCTGTATATGTAATAATGAGCGTGGAGTCGTTTATCAGCTCATGCGAGAATATCTCCGGCGGCGTCTCGTCAAAACCGTCGCTGTTATTTATCGTGACGGTTATCTGGTCATTGTTGCCTATGACCGCGTCCGGATCCTGTGTAATGAGTGTGTCTATCGTAATTATTACAGACTCGAAATCTTCAGGTTCGGAGTCATCGGTAATTGTGAGAGTGACGGACTGGCCGGTTGTTGAGGATGCGGGGAATACTACATAATTCTGAGAAAGCGTGTAGTCCGAGCCGTTCAAAGCCGTGCCTGTCAGTATCAGGTTCGCGGTAACATCTTCCGTTGCGGCTTGGGAGATAGATAAAGTGATGCTTAAAGAACCCGCGCTTTCCTCTACCTGCTGTGAAACAGTAGCGAAATTGACCGCAGGCACGGGCGGAGCGCCGCCCCAGATATAGCTTACATACTCAGGGTGATCAATGAAAGGATTACGGTTATGCTGAACATCGGCGTAAATTATGTCATTCCTGTCGATCTCTTTCTGAGAAACCGGATCGGCATTGTGCCAGTCAATTAGCATGTTCAGAGCCCAGTCCGTGTAAACCTGAT
>JAQVNT010000046.1 GCA_028702975.1 Candidatus Delongbacteria bacterium | reverse complement strand
CACCTGTCTTGCGCCCTGAAGCAGAAGAGGTTTTCTTTTTCTGCTGTTTTTCCAGTCGAGCAGCGCTTTATATGCTATTCTTTTCATAAACTCCTTCCGAAAATTGTAAGAGTAATATAAAAACTCGTTCCGAAAATTGCAAGATATATGTGAAAACTCGTTCCGAAAATGTAAATCAGGCTACTGAAAAGGTGTAAATATCCGACTTTTTGCAACGAAAAAGTCTTATTTAAAGCTGAATTTCTTTTTCCCGGTGACGATCTTGTCGTCGATGGTTATTTTCTTAGTGTCTTTATGATCGGGAAGGTGAAACATTATATCGTTCATTACATGTTCGATTATGCTTTTAAGTGAACGCGCGCCAGTCTTTCTTTTTATGGCTGTCTCGGCTATGGCTCTTATTGCTTCGTCTGTAAATACGAGTTCGCAGCCCTCCATTTCGAAAAGCTTCTGATACTGCTTTATCACCGCATTCTTCGGGACTGTAAGTATGTGCTCAAGAACATCGATATCAAGGTCATTTAAGGCTTTAACGACCGGAAGTCTTCCTATTATTTCAGGTATTAGTCCGTACTTGAACAGGTCTTCGTATTCGATATTTGCAAGTATCTGATCTGATGACATTGTATGGATATTCACTTTGTCGGAACCGAAACCGATCGTCTTTTTCCCGAGCCTGTGCCTGATGATGTCCTCGATGCCGTCGAAAGCTCCCCCGCAGATGAAGAGTATGTTGGTGGTGTCAACCTCGGTGAGTTTCTGTTCAGGATGCTTCCTGCCGCCCTTGGGCGGGACCTGGGCTTTTGTTCCCTCGAGTATCTTGAGCAGCGCCTGCTGGACGCCTTCGCCGGAAACATCCCGGGTAATTGAAGGGTTTGACGATTTTCTTGCTATCTTGTCTATCTCGTCAATGTAAATGATCCCCATTTCAGTCTTGGCGACATCGTAATCGGCCGCCTGAAGGAGTCTGACTATAATATTCTCTACATCTTCGCCCACATAACCGGCTTCGGTCAGCACCGTCGCGTCCGCAATTGTAAACGGTACATCAAGAATTCTGGCAAGTGTACGGGCGATAAGTGTTTTTCCTGTCCCGGTCGAACCGACCATGAGAATATTTGATTTCTCGATCTCGACATCGTTCTTTTTGAAAAGGTTACCGAGTCTTTTGTAATGATTGTAAACCGCTACCGAAATAGCCACTTTTGCGTCATCCTGGCCTATTACATACTCATCGAGTTTTTTCTTGATCTCAGACGGGATCGGAAATTTGGAAGGCAGGCTTTCTTTAGCCTTCTTTTTTATCGTAATGTCGAGATAATCCTTTGCGTGTTCAACACATTCTTCGCAGATAAAGGCATTGTCTCCGGCCAGAAGAGCCTTTACTTCCCTGTCATTCCTTCCGCAGAAGCTGCATTTATCCTCTTTATTGTAATTCCTGCTCATTTAGTTTCCTTCTTGTTCGAGGTGAAGATCTTGTCTATAAGGCCGTATTTCAGTGCGTCTTCCGAAGATAGAAAATAATTCCTGTCCGTATCTTTTTCGACCTTTTTTAAAGTGTTCCCGGTAGTCTCGCTCAGTATCCTGTTGAGAGTTTCCCTGGTCTTTTTCATCTCTTCGGCCGCTATCATAACATCAGAGGTCTGACCCTGTGCTCCGCCCCACGGCTGGTGGATCATGATCCTTGAGTTAGGCAGAGCGATCCGCTTGCCCTTTTTCCCGGCGGTTAAAAGTATCGCTCCCATGCTCGCCGCCTGACCTATGCAGATCGTTGAAACATCGGGCTTTATATAGTTCATAGTATCATAAATCGCGAGTCCTGCCGTAACGACTCCTCCCGGGCTGTTGATGTAAAGCGAAATATCCTTATCGGGATCTTCAGCCTCAAGATATAGCAGCTGGGCAACAACGAGGCTTGCAAGATTATCCTCGATCTCGGAGTTTATAAAAATTATCCTCTGTTTAAGAAGAAGTGAATATATGTCATAGGCTCTCTCACCTCTGCCGGACTGTTCTATGACCATAGGTATTAAAGACATTGCACCTCCGTTTATTTATTTTCAGCTTCTTTCTGCTCTTTTGAAGGTTCAACAAAACTGACTTTGTTCTTTGCCAGAAGTATATCCCTCATTTTCTTGTCGAGCAGATCGTCTTTAAGCATCTGTTTCTTTTCTTTGGGAGAATAATATTTCTCCACCTTTTCAATATCTACTGAATTTTCTTTTGCGATCTCCTCAAGGCGGATTTTTACGTCCTCATCGCTTACTGTAATATTTTCATTTTCGACTATTTTATGTCTGATGTATTCCCATTTCAGAGAAACTTCGGCGTTCTGACCGTATATGTTCTTCATCATTTCTCTGTCGATGCCTTTACCGTACTGCTTACGGGCGTTCTCTACAAGGTCATCAATGTAGCGGTTAAGTATTGTGGGCGGAACATCGAAATTATCGTGCTCGTCAACTATCTTTTTTGCCAGCTTGTCGAATATCTCTCTGCTTTCATTCAGTTCCCTGTTCTTTTCAAGCCTGTTCCTGACGTTTTTTCTGAGTCCTTCAACACCCTCGATCGCCGGATCGTACCGCTTTACGAATTCGTCGTTCAGTTCGGGAAGTATCTTTTCGCTGACTTTGTCGATCCGTACCTCTATATCATGTTCGGGCTTTTCATCAACTTTTACAGTCTTGCTTTCGCCTTTTGTCATGCCTATGAACTGCTCATCTATTTTTTCATTCTCATTTTTTCCGATCTCGACGGTCTGTTTCTGCCAGTCAGATCCGGAAGATCTGATGGAAATATTCACGACATGACCTTTTTTTACCGGCTCGTCGGTCTCTTTTTCTGAAGAATAAGTGTCAAGCAGGTGGTTCAGCGAGTCTTCAACTTCTTTATCAGTTAATTTTGTAATATTCTGCTCAACTGTAAGGTCAGAATATTTTTTAAGTTCGAATTCGGGGAATATTTCCAGAACGGCCGTAAATGTAAGCGAGTCGTCTTTTTTGTCGATATTGTCAATAACGGGCTCTGATAGCGGGTAAATATTGTTTTCGATCAGGTACTCTCTGTATGAGGAGTTTACGGCTTCATTAACTGCTTCAGCCTCAATGCCTGTCGCGAATTTTGTTCGCAGCATGCTCTCAGGAACTTTTCCCGGCCTGAATCCGTCTATCTTTGCTGTTTTTCTGAATTTCTCGAAACTTGCTTTTCTGTATTTATCAAGTTCGGATCCGTCAATTTCAAAGCTTACTGTTTTTTTGTATCCGTTTTCGATTTTTGACTCTGTTTTCATTTGTTCTCCTCTTGAGATTCCTTATTTCGTTCAATTTTAACCCATCCTATCCTCTGTTTCTGCAGAGAAAGAATAGTGTAAGTATAGCCGGAAGCTGTTTTTTTATCACCTGTTTCGGGCACTTCGCCGAACAGATCGTACAAGTATCCGCCGAGACTTTCATAATCATCGTCCTCGGGCAGACTCATGCCAAGAATTTCATTCAGTTCATCGATCGGGATCTTTGCATCGAATTCATAAGAATCATCGGTGATTTTTCTGTACAGTCTTTCTTCTTCGTCAAATTCGTCCTGTATTTCACCTACGATCTCCTCTATGATGTCCTCAAGCGTTATCATACCTGAAGTTCCGCCGTACTCATCAACTACGATGGCTATGTGCGTTTTTTCCCTCTGGAACATTTTCAGAAGTTCCGAAATGTCTTTTGATTCCGGTATGAATGTTACTTCCCTGACGATCTTTTCAATGTTAAAATCGTCTTCGGGTGATTTGATATGATGGAGAAGGTCTTTAATGTAAAGAATGCCTGTAATGTTGTCGATGTTGTCTTTATAAACCGGGATCCTTGAGAAATTATTCTCGTTTATGAAGGCAAAAAGTTCTTTTGTTTGAATATCTTCAGGGATCGTCATCATATCAACCCTCGGGACCATGATCTCCTTCGCGGTCTTCTCGCTGAATTCGAAGATCGAATTTATCATATTCTTTTCGTCTTCTTCAAGAACTCCGTCATCACCCCCTACTTCCATCAGGTTCTCGATGTCCCTTCTGGTGTATTCCGAGATCCCGTCGATATGCTTCAGGTTGCCGACGAACACCCAGACTATCTTTTCGATGGCGAATGAAAGCGGGTACATAATGTAGTAGAAGAAAAGAATGAGGCCTGAGAAACGGGTCACAAAAGCTGTTCTGTTCCTGATAGCGAATGATTTGGGGATTATCTCTCCTGTCAGCAGGATAATGAGCCCGATCACGATAACATTTGTCAGGATACCGAGCGTTTCCATTCCGGATCCTTCAAAAAGTTTTTTTGTAAAAAGAGCTGCGATCGTTGCCACGCTCACATTTGCCAGGTTGTTTCCCAGAAGTAGTGAAACCAGCAGAGATTCTGACTTTTCAGATACCAGCGTCGCTATCTTCCGGTGCCTCCCTTTCTTTAGCTCCGAGATCTCGCTTGCTGAAAGACTTACGAACGCAGTTTCAGCAGCGGAGAAAAGCATGCTTGCGCAAAGCAGGATTAAAAAACCTGCGACCTGTAAAAATACAGGGTAGTAACTGGGGGGCTCCATTAATTTGCTCCAAAATTATTTGACTTACCAAAATTATATTGTTTCCAAAGTGTTAATATTTCATCTTCTTTTGATCTCATCAGTTTGCTCTTCCGAGTGTCCGTATCATCATATCCGGTCAGATGAAGAAGCCCGTGAAAAATAAGACGGTAGAGTTCTTCTGTTAAGAGCACACCGTATGTTTTTGAATGTCTCTTAGCCTCATCAGTACAAATTATAAGTTCTCCGTCCAAGCTTTTTAAAGGTTCATCAGAGTAATCGAAAGTTATCACATCAGTACTTCCCTCGTGAGAAAGATATTTTTCATTGATCCGGGTCATCTCTTCGTCTCTTACGAATGAGATATTTATAGATCTTAATTCAGATTTATTCATTTTCGCAAAGAATTCAACTGAATTAATAACTGATTTAAGGCTGATCTTTGAACTGGTGAAATTATCAGCGCTTACATTATTTTTTTTCATTTAAATTACCGTCGGTTTCTTCGGGTTTGATCTTTTCAGGATATTTTATTCTCTGGTGATACATACCTGTAATAACAGGCAGCATAGCCTCTCTTATTTTGCTTAGGTCGTTAAGCTTAATGTCGCACTCGTCAAGTTCGCCGGACTGAAGTCTGTCCATTATTATCTCGTTAATGATCTGTCTGAATCTGTCAACATTCGCGCCGGATTCTGTCCTGCACTTAGCCTCGATTATATCTGACAGCATTACAATGGCGGTTTCTTTCGTATGCGGTTTCGGGCCGGGATATCTGTAAACAGACTCGTTTACCTTTTCGTCGGTGCCTTTTGACATGTTGACTGCCTTGTTGTAGAAAAATTCCATTCTTGATATGCCGTGGTGACTTCTTATAAAATCAATAATAACTTCGGGCAGTTTGTTCTCATAGGCCATTTTTATGCCTTCTTTTACATGTGCCGAAAGTACGAATGCGCTCATACTGGGGAGCATTTTGTCGTGTTTGTTAGGCATATTCTGTTGATTTTCTATAAAATATTCAGCTTTCTTGATCTTCCCGATATCGTGATAATAAGATCCCACCCGGGCCAGCAGCGAATTCGCCGAAATAGCTTCGGCAGCGGCTTCGGCAAGGTTGCCTACGGTAATGCTGTGATGGTATGTTCCCGGCGCTTCTATCTGAAGTTTTTTCAGTAGAGGATTAGACATGTCGGACAACTGCAGAAGTGTAACATCGGTCGGGGTCTTGAATGTCCTTTCGATTATAGTCAGAAAAGTCAGTGCGAGAAGCGGTGATACTGCTGAGTTTATCGCGCTGTGAGTGAGTATAAGGACCAGTTCGTCGAAGGATGAATTATACATAAGGTAAAATCCCACCCCGGGAATGATCAGTCCGAACAGAGAAAAAAGGAGCGTTTTATAAATGAACTGAAAGATATCTCTTATTTTATTCACTGCGTACATAGTGAAAAGTCCCGAGAACATGGGAACAAAGATATACATAAAATTACTTCCGATTATGAGCGAGGTCAATACCGAACAGATCACGGTCGTTGCGAAAGCTACGCGCATATCAAAGAATACTGCAACCAGAACTGATGTAACGGACATTGTGACAAGGTAAGGTGAGAAATCTTCTATGTACTTTCTTGAATAATACACTAAGATCAACTGTATTATGATCAGAAGAAACAGCTGTGTTACGGATTTAAAATTGTATAGATATTTCTTTCTGTTGAAATATACCATCAGAACAAGGATCAGATAAAACAGAGAAGAGATTATTACTTTACCTGCAAGGTCCTTAAAGTTTATCCTGGTAAAAAGAGAGTTCCGGTCTCTTAGTGAGATCTCTTTCTGTTTCAGCTCAAGGGAACGGAGTTTCTTGAGATGGGTCTTCGTGACGACCATATTCTTCAGTATTATCTCGTCTCCTTTTTTGACAAGTCCGTCAGCGAGCGGGACTTCGTTCTGGTATTTAAGGATGAGAGAGTCCGTTATCTCTTTGCTGAAAATAAGTGAAGGCCTGGAAAAATTTGCAAGAATTGTTTTCCAGTAAGCGATCGAATCATTATCGAGATCGTCATAAATCGATGAGAGGAAATTGATATCCTTTTCTTCCTTAGCGGTAATATCGTCGAAGTCATTTATAAAGTACTCTTTCAGATCATCTTCTGTTTTTTCCTTCATCAGAAATTTTCCGAGATGCCGGTTGAAGATACTGTTTTTGGGAGTGTTGAGGATCTTTTCCTGAGTTACCCTTCTAAGGTAATAGCCGATCCTCTTTCTTAAGCTGACATCGCTAAGCAGATCCAATTTGGACAATCCGTCAAAATCGACGGAATAGTTTTGGTTGAAAACGAATTTTTCTCTTTGAAAATTTTTTCGGATTATCTGATATACTGAGTCTGCAGCGTTTTTCTGCTTCTGAAATGACTGCGGGTCGATCAGGGATATGGAATCCTTTTTCGCTTCGAAAAATACTGTTTTCTCGTAAAGAGCAGTTACATTATCCTGCATTGATATAAGTTCATCGTAATCTGAGCCGAAATCCTGGTACTGCCTGTAGAGGTAAATATTCAGGGTGTCTTCGAGAATGAATACAGGAACGATGGTCGATTTTAGCTTGTTTCTCAGATCGTTTAGTTCTTCTTCCGTTCTCAAGATCTCAAAATCAAAAGGGGCTATTATTTTTTCAGGAGCAAGAACACCTTCCCTGTAATCAAGAAATTCACTTGTCCTTTCTCTCGGCATCATATAGACGGTAAGTGCTACTGAGAGGATCAGAAAGAATGTCATGTATATTAGTGCAGCTTTATTACGCTTTGTCATTTAAGCCCTTTTCAGATTCCCTGAAAAAAAAGGCGCATATCTTTCTACGCGCCTAATTAACATGAGATATTCATTTCATATCTGAGGTTATCACCTTTAATGGTTCTTATTTTTACCTGGGAATTGTGAATTCCTGCTCAGGATAGATAAGGTCGGCTTCTTTCTGTCCTTCTTTCAGAACTGCATTATATTTACTCTGCCATGAACTTATAGTTTCTTTATTAGCTTTGTAAATGTCAGTCCATTTAAAAGGATCGTCATAGATATCTTTTTTACCCGAGATCTTCCACAGGCTGTCGCCTTTCTTAACGACATAAGATGTAACATAAGGCACGACGATAGAGCTTCTGATGGACTTTATTCTCTGGTCGATCTTCTCTAACTTGTTCAGATATTCGGTAAGTGCAGAAATGTTGTTTGCTCTGAAAGTGTTCAGTTCAGCTTCAAACTGATCAAGTTCAGCCCTTCTTTTATAAAGTTCTTCTGCCGGTAATGCTCCGAATGATCTTACTTTGCTGTCAAGCGCGTCAATATCTTTTCCGAACTGATCGACTCCCGCTTTGTCCGATCCGACCATCTGGTAAATTTCTTCCCAGGTCTGATCGATCTTTGTCTGTGTTTCAGTTATCTGGTCGTTGGTACCAGTTATCTGTGAATTAGCTGCTGCCATTTCCGATTCAAGTCTTGCAATATCTTCCTGAGCTTTCTGAAGCTTCGGCATGTATTCCTCTTCGTAATTAACCTTATCCTGAGAAAAACCTAAGCTAAAAAAAGCCAAGACCAGAAGTGTGATAATCGTATTTTTCATAGTCAGTCTTCCTTAATTTGTTATTTTAGTCTGCTTTCAACAGCTGCTTTTTCTTCCTCGGCTTTCTTCAGTTCAGTCTGAAGATCGGCAAGTTTAGTCTCGAGATTTCTTCTCTCTTTTGTCAGGTCGGCAAGTTTAGTTTCTGCTTTTTTTACTGCCGTCTGAGTGTCTTCCAGAGTCTTCAATTCGTCTTCGTTAGCGTATCTTGTACAGCCGGCGAAAAGAAAAGAGAGGACTACCATTGACAATATCATTGTCCGGATTGATTTTGACATTGAACCTCCAATAGATTTATTCATTTTTTTATCCTTATGTAATGCGTATTCCAAACTTAATATCCTGTAATTTTGGTGCCGCTTCTTTTAAAAGCATAAATATAGGGAATGATGAGTTCTAAGTCAAGATATTTAATTTAAATTTATAGCGTCGACGCGAATAACGACACGGAATAATTTCAAACAAAAGATTTGGATTTACTATTTCAGATATGTTATATTATACGAACTGAGAGCCGTAATTATTAACGGGAGAAAAGATGTTCGAGAATTCATACAATCCGTACAAAATAGCACAGGAACAGTTCGATAAAGCTGCTGACATTCTCGGGCTTGACAGAGCCGCGAGAGATCTTCTGCGTACGCCCATGAAGGAATATCACTTCAGTATCCCTGTAAGGATGGACGACGGCACAAAAAGGATATTTAAGGGCTTCAGGATCATGCACAATGATGCCAGAGGTCCGGCAAAAGGCGGAATAAGGTTCCATCCTCACGAGACAGTCGACACTATGAGAGCTTTGTCGATGCTGATGAGCTGGAAAACTGCTGTTGCGGACATTCCGCTCGGGGGCGGAAAAGGAGGAGTTGTCTGCGATCCGCACGATCTTTCTCTGAATGAGCAGGAACAAATCTGCAGAGGATGGGTAAGGCAGAATTTTAAGAATATCGGAGCCAATATCGATGTGCCTGCACCTGAACTTATGACGAACGCCCGCCACATGTTATGGATGCTCGACGAGTACGAGACCATTACAGGTTCAAGAAATCCGGGTTTTATCACAGGTAAACCTGTCGGGATGGGCGGATCTCTCGGTAAGATCGAATCTACAGGTTATGGTGTTATGCTCTGTATAAGAGAAGCTTTGAAGGAATTGAACATCAAACCGGGAAACACAACAGCCAGTTTTCAGGGATTCGGGAATGTGGCGCAGAACGCGATCGAACTTTACAGCAAGATGGGCGGTACCGTATTATGCGTATCAAGCTGGGATCAGAAAGAGATGAAAGCTGTTGCCTTCTGTAAGAAAAGCGGTATTGTTCTTCAGGAACTTAAAAAAATATCAGATCCGTTCGGAGGAATTG
>JAQVNT010000045.1 GCA_028702975.1 Candidatus Delongbacteria bacterium | reverse complement strand
CCAATATAATTGAATCCTTAAAATCACTACCCTATAAAAATAAATTATTTGGAATGTAACCCCTGGAGACCCCACAATGTCAAAACAAAAATCTCAAACTGAACAAACATACTTAAGTCTAATCGAACAGAAAAAACAGCTACAAGCTCAATTAAGTGAAATGAGTTCTGAACTTGATGGCTTAGAGAACCCTGAAATTGCACAGAAAATCAATGAGCTTGAACTTGAAAAGGCTAAGCTTACTAAAGAATGTGAAAGCACAGAGAATAATGCAAAAACGCTGAAGGAAGCATTAAATTCTCTTAAAGCAAAAATTACAAACCTCTCTGATGGAAAAAATAAAGAATTAATTGTAGCCGTTCAAAAACAGCGATGGTTTTTCTTTAAAGAACCTAAAGAAATAATTTTTGATACACATACAGGCATGATTTGGGAAAATTTAGATTATTTTAATTCAAGATCAAGTAAAAAAAGAAATGAGATAATCAATGAAGTAAAATCCATCAAAACAGCAAATCAAAAAAACTGGGAAATCCCAATTTATGACTCTTTGCTCGTGATTTCAGATGCAAAAAACAAATATCCTTTTCTAAAACAACAAAATTTGAGTTTATTTTTCAATCCAGTTGCAAGTAGGAATAAACCATATTATGGCGATTATTATTACTGCTCAATAATCTTATCTAATAAAGAACCATTCTACGAGGTTGCAACAAAAAGTGATCTAGATACTTATAAAGACTACAATTATACTTTTTTTAATCGAACTTTCTATAACCAAGATTTAGATCCTACAAACACAACAATTTATTCTCTTGATGAAAAAAATCAAATGGTTCTTGATATTTTCTCAAGCCAGAAATGGATTCCGTTGTTTGATGACAGATCGCTAACAGATGTATTTGTAAAACTTTATTATGAACGACCAGCTTTATTAGAGAAATTTGCTGAACTCGAAGTACAAATCAAAGAAATTGAATCAAAAAGAAATACACTTGATAAAGATTTCGATTTTAAAGTACCTTTGAGAGAATATGACCTTAAAGAAATAAATTATTCGGCATTACAATATTACAAAAATGCCGTTTACTGGATAAATGATCTTCTTGACAGCCTTGATGATTTCGAGAAAGAGAACCTTGAATTGATACAGTCAATGTCGCATATCCAAATCGAGACTGCTGAAGATTATAAGCCTGACTCAGACTTCAGTGATGATGAAAATTCTTTCTTTGAGGAACAAAAACTCGAGATCAAGAAAATCTTTGATTTCGGATTTGATACTTTGAAAAAACAGCTTGTTTCTTTCAGAAAAGAAGCGGAAGACAAAAAGACTGAAATTGACAGTATAAGCAATTCTGATAATAAGATAAGTTTTCTTGCAAAAATTGATAAAGAACCAAGACCGGATTTTTACCTCTTTGCTGAATATACCGGGAATCTGATCAAAGAGAAAATGCAAAAATTTAATTGGTTCTATGAGAAGAACGAATTGATCAAAGAAATGCTCAAGAAAGCAACGAGTCTTCAAGAAGATTATGATATTTTCAAAGATAAACTAAAAGGTGATTTTATCAAAAAATGCGAAGAGCAATCAATAGAAAATAAAAGAGCTGAAGAATGGTTTGAAGAGTGGACAAAAGAAAGATTCACTGTTGTTTCAAAACAGTTATTACTGCTTACATCCGGGTTGCCTGAAATGAAATTACAAGAAGAAACAATTTTGAGTTTGAATTCTATTGCGGAAGAATATAAAAAAGAGCTTGATGAGTTTTATCTCGAGGAAAGAATAAATATTCACACTAAATTTGCTTTCAACAACAATGGCGAATTCCAGGAAAAGTTCGAAAAAGAGAATCTCTTATTCAAAATCGCATATAAATATTCCTCAAAAATTGAAGATGTGATCTTTAAGCTGGAATCGTCCTCAGAAAAGATTTTCATAATACGCTGGGCAAAAGAGTGGCTAAATTCACAGATTGAAGAAATAGTACATTACATTGAGAAAAGCAAGATCAAAGATACGACCCCTGTATTCGTTGATAGTTTAAAGGAAATTAAAAGACTCCAGCTTGAAAACATGGAAGTTTACCTGAGTGATGTTAAACAATATTCAGATGCCGTTAAAAAAAGACATGATGATTTTAATGCTCTCATATTTAAAATGAGAAAAGAAATTGAAGGGAAATCTAAACCTGAGAAGAAAAAATAATAATATCTCGGAGATAAGTAATGACAAAACAAAAATCACAATCAGAAGTTACTTATGAATCACTGCTCGCACAAAAAAAGGAACTTGAAAATCAGTTAAATACTTTAAATGCTGAGCTTGACGGTTCTGAAAATTCTGTAGTAGCTAAACAAATTAATGAATTTGAACTTGAAAAAACCAGAATCTCAAAGGAGATTAGTATCACTGAAAATTCTTTGGAAGCAATGAAACAGGAAGCACTAACTTTAACATCACAAATTTCATCACTATCATTGGGCAAATCTAAAGAGCTTATCGAAGCAATTAATAAACAGCGATGGTTTTACTTCACAAAACCCAAAGAAATAATTTTTGATTCCCTTACAGGAATTATTTGGGGTAATACAGATTATATTAAGTTGGAATCTGGTTTACGGCCTGCTGTACTTAAATCCGTAAAAGAAAAAAAGATCGCAAACATCAGTAATTGGATAGTACCTTCTTACGAAGATTATCAGACACTACTTTTAAAACCACAATTTCCGAAATTAGAATTGTTAAAAGTTCAAAACAATTTGTATTTTCTCTTTGAGCCAATAACTTACAAAGCGTATCCGCGTGTGGCGGAATATTATTATTTTGGTTTACATTGTTCTTCAGGTGATGATTTCTCTTTTTACACAAAAAGCAGTTTGGGGACTATCGACGATGAATACAAAATGACATATTTCTTATGTAATAAATCATTTACAAACCCTGAATTCAACCTGAAAAATAAATCAGCCGACTCAATCAATAAAAAAGCTCAGATGTCGCTTGATATCTTTCTAAGCCAAAAATGGGAGCCTATATTCGAGCAGAGTCAGATAGCAGAAGTTTTCAAGAAATATTATTATAAGAGGCCACAGCTTTTAAAAAGTCTATCCGAGCTTGAAGCAAAGATAAAAGATGTCGAGCCTAGAAGAAATAAATTGAGCACAGAATTTGACTTTAATGTAATTCTTAAAGATTATGATCTGAAAAAAATTAATTTCTCAGCGCTTCAATATTATAGAAATGCCATTTTGTGGATAGACGAGCGCCTTGACAGTCTTGATGATTTTGAAGCTGATAATTCACAATTAGTACAAAGTATGCTTTCCGTTCAGGATGAAATGATGGAAGATTACAAGAACGACTCGGATTTTAAGGAAGAAGAGAATCATTTCTTCAGAGATCAGAAGCTGAAGTGGAGAAAAATATTTGACTTCGGACTTGACAGCCTGAAGGATGAGCTTATTTCATTTAGAACTGAGGCTGAGATCAAATTAAATCAAATTGATGATATCAGTATCTCGAAAAATAAAATCAGTGATCTTTCAAAAATCGAAAAAGAGGACAGACCGGATTTTTATTTCTTCGCCGAATATACAGGTAATCTTATCAGAAAAAGGATGATAAAATTTAACTGGTTTGACGAAAAGTCCGAAGATATTATAGAGCTCCTACGCCACGCTAAAATATGGTATGAAGATTATGATGTCTTCAAAGGAAAGCTCAAAGCTGATTTCTATGGAAAGTGCAATAAACAATCAATTGATGAAGAAAAATTCTCAGAATGGTTCGAGGAATGGACAAATGAAAGATTCTTGATCATATCCAAACTTTTTAACCTTATTTCTGATAATATTGAAGAAAATAAGCTCACAGAAAAAACGATTTTGGAATTATTCGAGATCGCCAAAGACTATCGTGAGAAACTAGATGAATTTTATTTGGGTGAGAGATTAAACATTCACCAAAAATTCGCTTTCGTTGATAATGGTGAACTGCAGGAAAAATTCGAGAAAGAAATTAAGCTAAATGATATAACAAACGAGTATTCTGGAAAAATTGAAAATCTCATGTTCGATCTCGAAACATCAGCTCAAAAGATTATTATCGCAAGATGGGCAAAAGAATGGTTGAATCTACAAATTGAAGAAATCGTTAGATTCATTGAAAAAAGCAAAATCGAAGACCTGACACCAGTGTTTAAAGAGTCGCTTCAAGAGATCAAAAAACTCAAAACCCAGAATTTTGAAGTATTTTTGAACGATGTTAAACTTTACTCAGAAGCAGTTAAGCAGAGACAGGATGATTTTAACTCTTTAATTTTCAGAATGAGAAAAGAAATGAGTGGAAAAAAAGAGAAAGGCAAGAAAAAATAAAATGATTATCGACCCTTTTGATCCAATAGGTTTTCAGCCTGATATTATAGTTGATATGGAAGAACCCGAACAATGGGCATACAAAAAACCTGTTCGTGCCGATCATCTAAGAGTTTTCCGAGAAGGAATTGTTAGCTATAACCATCATGGTATTTATGTTTCTGACAAGGAAGTAATTCATTTTACAGGAAGGGATGGCGATAATATTACAGGATCTAACAACCAGGTAATAAAAACAAATATAGCTGAATTCTTAAAAGGGGGGGTATTAGAAGTAAAGGTATATAATTCAGATGAAATTGCAGACCTATATCCGCCAGACGTAATTGTACATCATGCACGAAGTAGTATTGGTAAGATGGGATATAATGTAATCTTTAATAACTGCGAACATTTTACGAATTGGTGTACCCTGGGAAGATTCAAAAGCAGACAGATTGAAGAAAAATTAAAAACACTAGCTTTAGGAGGTAGCACGACCATGTGGGGAAAAATCGGTGGTTTTATAAAAGGTTTATTTGGAGGCGGTGGAAGCAGAAATACAACTACAACGATGTACGAACCGGATAAGGTAAGAGTAGCTGAAATCGAACAACAAACTCAGATGCTTTTAGCAAAAGCGGGTATTGAAAAGATCGAAGTTGAAAACGAATTGAAAAAAGAACTTATGGATCATTTCGTAGAAGTTGAAAAAGCGGTTTATCAGGCAAGGATAGAAGGTTTTATGAAATTATCCGAAAGCCTTTCAAAATTAGGTGACGAGATGGCTTTAAGATTAATAGAACAAAATCGTCATTCAAGTACACTTGAAAAAGAAATTGATGGCAAGATAGAAGAAATGTATCTCGATTCTCGGGAGAATAGTAAACAGGCTTTTGACATAAATCAGAAATCAGTTTACGATCTGAAAGAAAAAATCGATTCAATTCAAAAAGACGATCCAACATATTTGATTTACTTTAAACAACTTGAAGGTCTGTCAACGAGCATAATTGATAATTATTGCAGGTCTTTAAGCATGATAGAAGAACAAAGGTTCGAACAAAAGAAATCGAATAGAGACACTATCAAAACGCTAAACCTTATGCTTCAGCAAAATTCTCAAAGAACGATCGAACTTATAGATAAAAGCCGTGAACTGATTGGTTCTACAGATACAGCCAAATTACTTCAAAGCCAACAGAGTAAAATGATTACTGATAATGGTAGTAATAATCCTGAAAGCCGCGAATCAAGAAATGTAGAGGAAATTGAGGCTAAAGAAGTTGACGATGACCAGATGGCTAAATAAAATACCGGAAAAAGGCGACTGGATCAGGGTGAAAATCGAATTCTCATTTCACCACGCATTATATATCTCAGATGAGGAAGTTTTACATTATTGCTCTCCAGAAGGATATTCAATTTTTAATCCACATCTTACATTTCAATCCACTTCTCTTCAGGTTTTTTCTAATAATAACCCTATCGAAATAAGAGGTTTTACTGACGAAGAAAATTCAATAAAAAATATTCCTGAAAAAGTGATTGAAAAAGCATTAAGTCTCGTTGGAGAGAGCGAATACGACATTTATTTTAACAATTGCGAACATATCATTAACGAGTGCTTTTTTAATAAAAGAGAAAGTGAACATACAGAATTTTTATTTCGTAAAGGCTTATCAAAAAGAAAAAAATCAGGATTGCCTGGAATAATTGACAACATGTATGTGAGTTTAGTAAAAATAACCGGAGGAAGATAAAAAATGGGCGGTAAAAGTTCATCAAGTTACAGTGAAACAGTTATCAGAAAGCCTGATGATGTAAAGATAGCAGATATTAATTCAAAAAGAGACATTAAGATCGCGGAATTAGAGATTGAATTTAAAAAGGAAGCGGCTAAAGCTCAAAAAGAGTTGATAGAAACAAACGGAAGGATAATAATGCTCATGGAAGAGGCAAGGGTTGCTAATCTCCAGAAAACCGGTCAGGCATTGCTTGAATTTACTAAACAACTGAATATACTCGCAACTGAAAGAATTGCTATCCTTCAGAGCAATAGCATTGAAGAAATAAAACACATAAACATACATTACAGGAATGTAATTCAAGATATATATACACAGCAAACGGATTTTGCAAAAGATGAACTTCCAATGCTCATTAATACACTAAGCTCTCTCGATAAAGATAGTGATGGTTATAAATTATACTTGAAAACAATAGATTCAATATCTGAGGAATTTGTCAGATCAGTAACTGAAAGAGTCAGGTCAGCCAGAGAACAGGAACACCTTTTAATTAGCGCAAATACAAAACTCAAAGAAATGATCCTAGGTTCAACGCAAAAGATAATAGAGACTACAATGTCCAGTAATGCTGCGTTAATGAATGAAAAACCCTTCATTAAGGAAATCGCCGATCAGATGAGAAATCAGACTTTTATTGAATATCAAGAAGAAACAAAGAATTTGACAAAACCAAAAACAGAAATAGAAACATCGGAGGAATCAAATGACTAACATCGGATGGTTACCTGGTTATGGTGATAAGTCAAAAGAAAATGTAGTCGAGCTTGCCCGTAAAGCTGCGGAAAAGGAAATTGAGGCCAAAGAAAAAGATGGCGAGTTAATTAAAGAAAAAAAAGAAGCAATACTTCAGATCTACGATGCAAATTATAAAGCAAAAATGCTCTTGTTGGAAGCTGAAACCAAGAAAGTTCAGTCAATTAGCGACACAATCCTTGATTTCATGGTCGAATACAATATTCTTATGCATCAGTCTATGAATATTATATCAATTTTTAATCAGGAAAACCTAAAAGTAGATACTAAATACTACGAGCTTCAATCAAAAATAAACAGAGATACTATGGATTTTCTGAAGAATCAGATACCCGAACTCCTAAAGACCCTTGACATGATCGAAAGTGATTCTCCTTCGTATAGTGATTATAAAAACGGTATTTCAGAAAGCATAACGAATCTTATAAATTCACAACGACAACAGATAAATAACTGTCATAAACAACAAAGTTTGATATTTGAAAGTAATCAAAAACTGCTAAGTAATTGTGTAAAAAATCTTGAGATTCGCGTTTCTGAAAGAATATTACCACTTTTCGAAGAGAGTAGTAAGCAAATTGAGATTACAAAAAAGATTGAAGCAATCGCAAATGAAAGGAAAATGATTGGATAAGCTACCCCCATTTCCCTTTGACTTACTGCTCGTATCTTCTTACATTTCTTGACATAACAACCGGACAGACGAATGGCTTTAAGCTGGAATGAAATAAAGGAACGGGCAACGCACTTTTCGGCGGAGTGGGCGGATGCTTTTAATGAGGATGCGGAGGCTAAGACTTTTCTGTTCGAGTTCTTTAATGTGTTCGGGATTAGTCAGCGGAAGGTTTCGAATTTTGAGCACAGGGTGAAGAAGCTTGACGATCATGACGGTTATATTGATCTTTTCTGGCCTCAGACTATTCTTGTGGAGATGAAGAGCCGCGGGAAGAGTCTCGATAAGGCTTATTTGCAGGCTAGGGACTATTTGAAGGCTGTTAGAGAGTTCGAGCTTCCGAAGTATATTCTCGTTTCCGACTTTGAGCATTTCAGGCTGTATGATCTTGAGGAAGATGCTCTGATTGAGTTTAGGCTTGCCGAGCTTGTTCATAATGTTCAGCATTTCGGTTATCTGCTGGGCTATCAGAAGAAGATCTATAAGGAGCAGGATCCGGCGAATGTGAAGGCGGCCGAGCTGATGGGTAAGATCCACGACAGGCTTAAAGAGATCGGTTATACGGATCACCCTCTCGAAGTTTATCTTGTGCGTGTTTTGTTCTGCCTTTTCGCTGAGGATACTACGATATTTGAGAAGGAGCAGTTTCAGGATTATATTGTTCAGAGGACGAATGTTGACGGGAGCGATCTTGCGGCTAAGCTTCAGGAACTTTTTCAGGTTCTGAATACTCCGAATGAAAAGCGGTATAAGAATCTCGATGAGCAGCTTGCTGATTTTCCTTATGTGAACGGTAAGCTTTTTGAAGAACTTCTGCCTACTGCAAGTTTTGACTCTAAAATGCGTGATGCTTTGCTGAAAAGCTGCAATATTGACTGGAGTAAGATCTCCCCCGCTATTTTCGGTTCAATGTTCCAAAGCGTGATGAATCCGAAAGAACGCAGAAATCTCGGTGCGCACTATACGAGTGAAAAGAATATTCTTAAGCTGATAAAACCGCTGTTTATTGATGATCTCTGGGCTGAATTTGAGTCTGTTAAGCATAGCAAAAATAAACTGACTGAATTTCACAAAAAACTCAGCACACTCAGATTTCTCGATCCTGCCTGCGGTTGCGGAAACTTTCTTGTGATTACTTATAGGGAACTTAGGCTGCTTGAGATCGAAATATTAAGAATATTGTACAAAACGGAGCAGGTTCTTGATGTCAGAGACATTATCTGGATAGATGTGGATCAGTTCTGCGGGATTGAGATAGAAGAGTTTCCGGCAAGGATCGCTGAAGTGGCAATGTGGCTGATCGATCATCAGATGAATATGCAGATCAGTAATGAGTTCGGGCAGTACTTCGTAAGGCTTCCCCTTTCAAAATCCGCTACGATCGTGCAGGGGAACGCTCTGAGGATTGACTGGCAGAGCCTCTTGAATCCGGTCAACACGGTTGATATCGTCGCGAAACACGCCAATGTTTACATGGTGTCGGAGGCGGAACCTATACCCTACGGAACTGTAAATGTTGAGGCGGAAACGGTAAAAATTCATAAAGGTAAAATGCCTCAGTACGGATCAAAGGTCAGGTTCGATTATATACTGGGCAATCCGCCGTTTGTTGGTAAACAATTTCAGAACGAAAATCAGAAACAGGACATGGCTCAGATATGGGCAGGAGTGAAAGGATCAGGAGTTCTCGACTATGTAACATGCTGGTACATCAAGGCTGCGGAATATATTCGCAATACGGAAACTAAAGTGGCTTTTGTTTCAACAAATTCTGTTTCGCAGGGCGAGCAGACAGGAATACTCTGGAACGAGCTGTTTAATAACTATAACATAAAAATCAATTTTGCTCACAGAACCTTTAAATGGGGAAATGAAGCAAGGGCAAATGCAGCTGTCCATGTCGTCATAATCGGATTTTCAAACTTCGATGTTAAAGATAAATCTATCTTCGAATATCAGAGTATTAATTCCGAGCCTCTTCAGAGAAAAGTAAAAAATGTCAACCCGTACCTTGTGGAAGGTA
>JAQVNT010000044.1 GCA_028702975.1 Candidatus Delongbacteria bacterium | reverse complement strand
AAGCCTTACTGTATCGTATCCCGACACATATCCTTCATACTCGAAGATACGGACATTTTTTACAATAGGATAACCCCATAAGATATGAGAATAAAACTTCCCGGATTCTGTTTTTAAAAGGTTATCCCTGATTCTCTGACGCGGAGTATAAATGAAAAAATACCACACGAAAAATAAAGTGATCAGCAATATGAAGACAAATATTTTTCCTTTCGGCTTATCTGCCATTTTCTAATGTAAGTATTTTAACAAATATATTCATCCATTTCCTTCCGGACTGTCTTGACTGGATTTTATCCTTAAGCTCATGCTCGGTATTATAACCGTTCTCGTCAATAAAAGTGTTAAATCTCCCCACAGCTTTATCTCCGCTGTTGTCAGAATAGGCAAGAACGATCTTTCCCTCCTTGTTCAGCATATATTTAGACTGTTTTAGAAGTCTTTCAACAAGTTTCTGGTCTTTATCATTTAAAGCTCTTTCCGACCTGTTCCTGAATTCTGAATCGATCCAGGGGGGATTGAACATTATAAGATCGAATTTGTTTTCGATCTTCTCAAAAAGATCGCCTGATCTGCAGCAGATGAATCTGTTTTTTTCTGAATCACACGAAAAAATACCCGCATCAAATATAAAATTATGCCCGCAGTTCTTTTCAATGTTAAAGATCGCGGATGCGGACGCTTCCGGAAGTATATCTGAAAAATATATATCACTAGAATCGAATATTTTATCTGCAAGTATTGTGAGCACCCCCGAGCCGCAGCCCATGTCGATTATCTTCAGACCTGATTTGATCTTTAACAGGTCCATCGCCCCGGCGAACAGCGAAGTTGTTTCCTGCGAGCGCGGTAACAACACGTTCATTCCTGCACTTATCTCAGACTGGAGCTCATTTATATATACTTTTTCATCGAGAGACCGGGTCAGGTCTTTATAGAATCTGTAAGGCAGAAGAAAACTAATTCCGTAGTCTTCGTATACATCTTCTCCGCAAAAAGAGGCTGCAAATCTTAACTCAGGATTTTCTGTAAGGGAAATGATTTTATCATTTTCTGCAAATAACAGCAGTCTGTCCAGTATTTTGTTCCTGATTTTATCATATCCGTTTTTTGTTTTTCTTGAAAAAGACTTTTTGCTGACCTGCTGTATCTGGTCAAATGAAATGAATTCGTCAGTTCGTTCGGAAAGTGTTCTGTATATTTTTTCAATAGACGATCTTTCCACCTGATCTGGGATTATGTATTTACCGGACCTGATTTCTTTAAATATCTTACCTTGATTTTGAAATTCTTTTCCTGAATGAATGCTGAATGAGGAATCTTCGTTGATCAGGTCCGAAAAGATACCCGGTACTAGATAGTCCCTGCCTTTTATTCTGACGGTGTTCATATCAGCCTTATTTTTTGATCTTAAAGATATGATAAAAAATATATTATATCAATAATAAACCTGCAGTTCTGGACTATTGCTTAATAAGGAACAAATATTTATATTGTGCAGAATATGAAGAAAATTCGACTGCTGATTATTATTTTACTGATTTCAAGGCTTCTTACAGGAGAAGAAGCTTTTGAGAATACAGCTGTTCCAGATGATCTGAAGATCGGGATAGCACTTTCGGGCGGTGGCGTCAGAGGATTCGCGCACATCGGAGTTCTCAGACGGCTTGAAGAAGAAGGTATTAAACCCTATATGCTGTCCGGATCAAGCATGGGTGCAATGATCGCCGGAATGTACTGTCTGGGATATAATACTTATCAGATCGAAAAAATGGTAAGAGAATCCGATGCACAGGAGATATTCTCAAATAAACCAGACAGGGATATGACTGAGAATTATATCAAGAAAACATCGGACAGAACAGTAGTTGAACTTGAGCTGACTGAAAGCGGGATCCAGCTGCCCAATGCTTTGAACAACGGTCACAAAGTCCTGAAGAAGATAAGGTACTATGCGAACAGCTCAGAATACTGCTGCAGCGATTTTGATAATTTAAAATACAAACTCAGAATAATCTGTTCTGATATTCAGAATTCAAAAAAAGTAATATTCAGAGATGGAGATCTTCCTCTGATCATTCTAGGTTCGATGTCGTTTCCCGGTCTGTTTAAACCGGTTATTTATAAAGATATGATGCTTCTTGACGGCGGGCTTACTGACAATATTCCCGTGGGAGTACTCGACGATTGCGATTTTGTAATTGCCTCTAATACAACTCATGATTCACCATCAAAATCAAAAGACTATAATTTTATCGAGCTTCTCGACAGAATATCAGTACTGATGACTAAATCCAATATTGAGATGAGTCTTGAGAATGCAGAAATAGTGCTGAGGCCGGATGTCGAAAATATTTCTGTAACTGAATTAAATGACCCGGATTCTCTTATAAAACTGGGATATTTAGAAACTGACAGGAAGATCCTCGAGATCAGAAGACTCCTTAATGGTATTGAAAACAAAACTCAAAAAAAAGGAGCCGATCCTGCAGATTTTCCAGTAATCACAGGAAATATTTCTATTAAGGAAGATGAAATCGTTGAGGAACTGAAAGGGGTCGCTTATACAGATGATATTGCATCATCTGTAAGAAAGTTTTACGTCAGTAAAGGTTTCGTTTTATGTAATGTGACTCAAGCAGGAGGAGATAAGGATACACTTAAGATAAATGAGGGAAAGCTGAAAAGCATAAGGATAACCGGAGATACTTTCACCAGGAAAAAATTCATCAGAGAAGAACTGTCGGTTTCAACCAGTAAGTTTCTGAGATTAGACGACCTTGAAAGCTCTGTAGACAATCTGTACAGTACCGGACTTTTTGACAAAGTAAATTATGAAATAAACCGGGATGAGTGTGAAGTTACTTTTTTTGTGGAAGAAAAACCATATCGACTGATCAGGCTTGGTGCAAATTATCAGACCGATAAAGGGTTCCTGGGACTGGTCGAGCTTGCAAATAAAAATGTCTATGGTAAAAGAGCGGAAGTATATGCGGGTCTGACTTTTGGTGAAAGCTTCAACAGGATCGAACTGTCACATTATAATCCCTTTATGAAAAGATCGACACTCTTCTTTGAAGTTATGCCCTATTATCAGGTAAAAGACAGAAATTTCTATGATCAGGAGCATAAACAGGTAGAGTATCTCAGGTATAAAGAGGAGAGGTATGGCGCCGGTCTGAATCTGGGGTTCCAGATATTTGATAATTATCAGGGTATGTTCTCCGTTGTTCAGGAATTTATCGATAACGGTTCGGATTTGAATGAAAGAACATCGGGTATTTTCAGAATACTGGCAGACAGCAGGAACGATAATGTTGTGCCGGGTAAAGGTGTATTCTTCTCATGGAATATTGAGACGGGAATGTATGACTTTGACAATCTCAGAAAGTATCAGAAAACATGGTGGGAGTTTTCAGGTCATACTAATATCTTCAGGAAGCTGAACATCGCGCTCGGTGTTTCAGGCGGAACCGGAGACAACCTTGTTCCCTACAATGAAAGATATCTCATCGGAGGAATAAATATGATCCCCGGCACTTTTTTTGAGGAGTATTCCGTCATTCAGTATTTTAGAGTTAAGAACAGATATGATCTTCTTATAAAGGATTCGGCATTTTTCGATCTTTATTTCTCCTGCGCATATTTCCTTAACGCTTTCTGGAACGACGAACCTGAGATAGAATGGAGCTACAGAAAATTCCTGAGTTCTTTTTATTCCGGAATAATCCTTAATACGAAACTGGCACCGGTGGAGGCAGGAGTTGCCGTTACTGCAGGAAACGGAACTATTAAAAGCAACAGCAGAATATTTTTGTCGGTTGGATACCCGCTTCAATAAATTTTGTGAAAATATTTTTTATTTTTCTATTGACATTATCTCATCTTAATTGATATATTCGTCGGAAAAATTTCCGTGTAAAATAAAAGAAGGGAATTCTAAATGGTAGACCTGGATATTGATGAAATTATCAGAGCGATGCACGAGAAGGCCGAGGACATAACATATTATCTTAACAAAGAAACGGGTGAGATAGTTTATATTGACGAGAATATTGCATCGAGCGTAGAAGATGATTACGAGCAGCAGCTTACAGCACTCGAAGAATGGAGTACAGATTCTGAAGATGATGATATGTACCACGAAAAGATCTATGCGCCCAATGAAGAAGTAGATGAGAAAGAGCTTATAAAAAGGATCAGATTTATTAAGCAGGACGATTATGAGCCGATCCCGACTATAACAATAATGGAAGTCAAGAGGATCATAGAACAATACATGAATTCAATAGATGGTTTTAATCAGGACCTGAAGGTTACGATAATGACCTCGATAGCTAATATCGCTAATCTGGAAGAAATAGAAGAAATACTTGTAAAACATATCGGCGACAAGGAAAGGTGGGACAATTACTATCATGATGAGATCAGAAAAAAAGTAAGTAATTGGCTTAAAGGCATAGGATACGATATATAAAATTTCTCTTTTTTATTATTTTAAAAATCGTTATAATTCGGTATGATAAATGAAGCCGAACTTGATACTGCAGTAAATATTATAGCCCGAGGCGGTATTGTAATAATCCCTACAGATACCATTTACGGCTTATCATGTGATCCTGACAACATAAGAGCAGTTTTAAGACTTAACAGTTTAAAGGGACGAGATAGGAAACCTTACATCATATTAGATTCAGACTTCCAACGCTTAGGAAAATACATAAGTTACAACAATTTCGTAGTTACATTTACAAATTTCCTTTTTGAAAACAGCCTGTGGCCGGGAAATATTACTGTTGTAACTGAGAAGAATCCTGATCTGGAATATGATTTTTTAAAAGACCGTGATAAGATAGCTGTCAGATTAACAGATTTTTATCCGGTCAGATATATTACGGATAAATTTGGAAGCGGTATTGTTAGTACGAGCGTCAATACTTCCGGGGGCGAAAATCTGAATGATTTTGATATTATTGACAGGGAGTGGGGAAGTAAAGTGGATCTTGTAGTAAAAGGTGATAGTACAGGTAATAAAGCGTCTATGATAGTTGAGTTATTCAACGATGAGGAAATGATCAGAATTTTACGTTCTTCGGATGATCTTTCTGCTGTTAAAATTAGAAAAAAATTCAGGATTCTTGACTAAGCTATGTCTCTATTTATATATAGCCAGTATACAAAACCGGAAGGAACGATAAAATTCGATGACCTTGTAATGAATGCAAGGCAGAAGGGTGTGAAATTTTTGGGATTAACCGACCATGGGAATTTTTCAGGAATATCGGAATTTTACTCAAAGTGTATCGATTTCGGCATCAAACCTGTCATTGGTATCGATTTTTTCTGCAGACTCGAGAATGGAAGGTATGCAAGGATAGAACTCTTAATTAAAAGTTACAAAGGCTATAAACAAATATTGAAGATAGTTGAAAAATTTAAATATTCTGAGAGAACCTGCTCTTGTAATGCAGATGATATAACGGGATTATCGGATTGTTTTTTATGTGTGAACATGTTTAAATTCGATGTCCTATCTGAGTATTATGAGCTGGAGAAAGATCCTCTATACATATTGAAAAGAATGAAACTTTCGGTCCGGGATCCACAAGATATTTATTTTGTCTGCTGTTCGGATGTATTTGAACATGAAAAAAATGTCAGGAACGAACTACTGAGATTAAATTCAGAAGATCAAATTGAACTGGTAGGATGCGGACCTGTGTATTACATTAATGAAGGTGACCATAAGATCAAGGAAATGTCATGCAGGTTTTCCGGAGTCGAACAACCGGTGCAGTATCGAAATCAGTATCTGAAGAATTCTGATAAATATGAAGATATTCCGGAGAAGTCCGCTAAAAATGTAACCACAATCGCAAATGCCTGCTATTTCAAGCTTGAAGAGGTACCGGTCAGATTTCCCGATCTGAGCATCACGCGTGTAATTGAATTTTCCTTCTTTGAGACGTTAAAAAAAGAAGTCAGAGAAATAACATCTGACCTTTCAGAAAGTTTCAGGGACCTTGTTAACGAAGAGCTTGCTTATATCCGAAAATACAATATATCATCTATAATACTTTTCCTGCTAGAAGTAAAACAGGAATTTTATCAAAGATACGGAGAGGATATTTTCTTCTCAGGATTTGTCAGTGATCTTCATGTGTCTTATATGCTGAATCTGACTCTCTCGACCCCCGTTTTTTCGTCTGAAACATACCACAGGTCCGTACTGTCGAACAAAAAGATACATCCGCTGATAACTGTTATCGTTTCACCGGAGAACAGGCAGAAACTATTTGATTACATGGCGGACAGATTTCCAAACGACAGAATATGTTTCCTGAGCGATTATACAAAGTGGCATTTTACATCAATTCTGTCATCGCTGTCAAATGAATACGGATTGGACAAGCAGCTGGCTGATGTCCTCCACAGATATTATAATAACAATTTCAGATCATCAGGTCAGTTAAGCGAAATATTGGGTATCAGTGATGTGAAAGTCGAACTTGAAAAATTCCCTGATAAAAAAGATATTCTCACAACTGCTGTCTCGCTGGATGATGTTTTCAAGAACTACACGACCAACACCAATCAGATAGTAATAAGCGGGGAGAATGTAAGAAATATAATACCTGTAATAAATTCCGGTGATAAATCTAAAATAGACGTTTCTTTTTACAACATAAGTACAGCAAGACATTTCGGGATATGGAACATTAATATTGAATCCAACAGCTACCTGGAATTAAGGAGATTTTTCAGACTTCAGCCATTAAAAGAAATAAACCTGAATTCGCTGGCTGAGCTTTTAATACAGAAGATAAGAAACGATCAGCTTGAAATGATCCCGTATTTCAGTTCGGGTCGTAACAGGGAAAAGTATCTTGAGATAAGCAAAGACCCTTTCTTCAATCTGATACTATATCTTGAATCAGGCAGATCGAATCTTAGCGTGCTTTTTAACAGATCGTCTCCGGAAGCTCCGGGAAACAGGATGATGAAAGAACTGGCAGTAACAAGGGGTTTTATAATATTCAAAGAACAGTTCTATTTTGTTTGTGAAAAACTGTTTGTATCAAAAGAAGCCAAGACCCTCAAACGAAGGCTTCTGGAGTCAACAAGCATGATACAGCTGAATTCAATACTTAATCAGATATCTGAAAATAAACAATGCACAGAAAAATGCGACTATATCAGATCATCTGTTCAGCCTACTGTATTTTACCTTTCTTTAAACGAAGCTTCTTCAAGAGTAATAACAGCTTTAAGGACACTGGAGCTTAAAATACATCATACAGAGTTGTTCATAAAATTTATTTTTGAAAGAGAAGTAAGATCAGGAGGAGAATGGAGAAGGTATATAAGGTATCTTTCCGTATCAGGTTATAAATTCATGAAAATTTCTCCTTCAGGTATGAACAAAGAGCCTAATGTGAAAGGTAAAAGAATATACCTCCCTCTATACTGCATAAGAGGAATATCTGTCAGTGTGTCTGATTATATTTATGATCTTATCGAAAAGAAAGAACCTGGAACATTTCAGGAATTTCTGGAAGCATCGGATAGGGACATAATTAAGCACAATATCATTGAGATAATGATAAAGGCAGGTTATTTTGATCTTTTCAACACAAACAGAAAGCAGCTTATATCTTTGAATGACCAGTATTTCAAATCTGTAAGAAAAGAAGATACTTCAAGGCAGGAGCTGTTTGAGGTTTCTGATATTGAAATGACTGTCCAGAATACTGAAGATTTTTCTTTTGAAGAAAAAATGAAATTCGAAGAAGATCTGACAGGGGTAGTTTTTACTAATCCAAGAGGAAGCCCGTGTGAATTATGCGGTTATCTTAACAGTAATAAAGAAGGTAATGAGTTCTATGATCAGAATATTTATGTAAACAATGAATTTACTCTTTATATATCTGTGAACAGCAGCGATTCAGATAAGATAGATAACATCTCGGGTTTTTTGTCTGATGACGGCAACTGTTTTGTTGAGATCTATTTTTCTGATACAAGGCAGACAGTAGTGCTCAAAGGCAAGATAGACCTCAACGATCTGGTATTTTACAAAATTAGGCTCATTCTGCAAGAAATACCTTTTTTCATCAGTATAAGATAAATTTCTATTTTATTTTATCTTCTACAATATTCAATATATCGCCGGTAAGCTTTTGAAGCGGTGAGAGAATTTCGTTCATCGCATTAATTGTTTGAATCTTATATTTATCATCATCAGCGAATCCGGACAGGTTTATCTTTACATTTAAACCTGCACTTTTAACACCGGCTTCAACCAGAAGCGCTCCCACTCCGGCATCGCTTGCGGCATTCTTATTCCCAATCTCCGCGATCCTTTTGAGCGGTCGGATCAGTTCTGATAATTTCGTCATTACTTTTAACGGTATATCTGTTGCGCAAACAGTCGCATCGTAATATTTTTTTTCTGCGGCTTCAATTTCATTTTTGTCTTCTGATTTTTTTGCTTTCGATCTTGCACTTAATGCATCCATAAGAATATTGAAGGCATCAGTATCTGCGTCAATAAGCTGAAGAAGTTCATTTTTTCTGTTTTGAAGGTCTTTAGCCAGTTCATTAACCTCCTTGTCGAAACTGTTATAACCTTTTTTACCGTATGTCAGGTTCATTACCATTGCTCCAAGGCTGGCTGATAGTGTACCGCATAATGCAGCTACGGAACCCCCTCCGGGTGCTGGAGCATCGGATGACAGCATATCACAGAAGTCGGATATTGTAAGTCCGGTCAGTTTTCCATCATTATCGAGCATGTATTCAATAATCTTTTCCTCAGCTTTAAATTCAGCTACATCTGACAATCCCAGCGACTGGGCAGCGATCTTTATAAGTTCCTTATCATCAGCTCCAGCGCAGGATCCCTGTTTTTCAAGGTAATGTATCCCTGCCATGATCAGAGACTCTTTTGGAACAACTCCTACTATCTCGCTTCCTGTAACCCTCAGGCCTCTTTGTTCAGCCTGTTTTGAGATCTCATCAAAAACATGGTGCATGGAAGTTACATGATAATTAGTCAGATTTATTGAAATCTGGGCTCTCTTATAATCATCGACATACCATCCTATCGCCTTACAGTTCTTGAATAGCCCGGGCTGTTTAACCTTATCGCCCTTCTCGTCTTTAACGAATCTGTCGTTTTCATCTTTTAAAAAACGACCCTGCTCTCTTATATTCAAGGCAATATCATGCGCGAGTTTTTCATTCTTCGTATTAAGATTCACATTATATGCAATAAGGAAATCTCTGGCACTGACTGCGGTCGCTCCGACTTTGGGTCTGAATTCGCAGGGTCCCTCATCGGGTTTTCTGTCCGGGTGCTTAATGTTAGCCTCAAGACCTTCATATTCACCCTGTCTTACCCATGCCAGATTTTTTCTTTCCACTGAAGTTGCGGCATATTCATAATAATAAACTGGGTAATCAAGTTCTGAACCCAGTTTTTTTCCCAGCTCCCTGGCGATCGTCACGCATTCTTCCATCGTTATACCGCTTACCGGGATTATCGGGCAGACATCACAAGCTCCAAACCTGGGATGGGCACCTTTATGTTTTGTCATATCAATAAGCTGATGTGATCTTTTAATAGCGTTGAATGCTGCCGAAATCACATTTTCAGGATCACCGACAAATG
>JAQVNT010000043.1 GCA_028702975.1 Candidatus Delongbacteria bacterium | reverse complement strand
GTAAAAATTGAATAAATTAATAGTAATAATTTTTCTTGCAGTGATTTCGCTTGCAGCTGCAAATAAATATAAGTATGCCGAGGTCAAAGTATCAAGCATCGACGATATTAAATTTCTTCAGGATAACAATATCGACATCGACAGAACAAGTTTCGGTTATGGCGGAGTTCCTATCAACGGTATGGTGACTGTATACGTAACGGAAGAGCAATATTCAATTATAGAAAAAAGCGGCTATTCAATGAAATGGACACCGCTTCAGCTTCCTGACAAGCTGACTGAATTCAGACATAATACTGCGATCGGTGATTCAATGCTGATCTGGCAGAACAGGTGGCCTTCGATCTGTAAAAGGATCCAGATCGGAACATCTGTCCAGGGGAGACCGCTTTGGGTGTTGAAAATATCTGATAATGTGGACATCGAGGAGGCTGAACCTGAAGTCAAATTCGTTTCGACTATGCATGGGGACGAAGTTACAGGTGTTGAGATGGAGCTGTTCTTTGCAGAGAATATACTGAAAGGTTATCAGGCGAATAATGACACAATGCGTTTCATAGTCGATAATACCGAGCTTTATGTTATGCCTCTTTTGAATCCCGACGGTATGGAAAACAACTCAAGGTATAATTATAACGGAGTGGATCTCAATAGAGATTTCCCTGATTTTCTTACCGGCGAATCGAATATCGCTGAAGCAGATGAACCGGAAATTGATGCGATGATCAACTGGAGCAATGAGCATAATTTTATTCTTTCAACGAATTTTCACGGCGGGGCTTTAGTAGTTAATTATATTCTGGACACTCTGCCGCCTCTGACAAGCGGCCAGTATGCCGCAGCGCCTGATGATCTGCATGCTAAGTGGCTGGCTGCCAATTACGCAATAAGAAATACGCCCATGTATAACGGTTCATTCACTGACGGAATAACTAACGGACTTGAATGGTACGAGGCAGTTGGCGGAATGCAGGATTGGAATTATCATTATTATGGAGATATGGACCTTACGCTTGAGATATCTTCAACAAAATGGCCTTCGTATTCCGCTATACCGGGTTTCTGGGCTGACAACAGAGAGGCGATGTTCTGGTATGTTATGGCGGCTCACAAGGGAATTTACGGGATCGTGACTGACGCTTCTACAGGGTTGCCCTTGAACGCAACAATTGAGATCGCCGGTATAGATAAACAGTATTCAACTGATCCGGACTTCGGGGACTATTACAGGATACTTAAGCCGGGGACTTACTCGATGACGGTTTCAAAAACAGGATATATTACTCAGACGATCAATAGTATTGTCGTGACCGACGACACCGTTAATTTCAAAGACGCTACCCAGGTCAACGTTCAATTGGTGCCTGACGGAGATATTGGCGGTACTTTCTCCAGCACACCTTCTTCTCTTGATTTCGGAAGTCTCAGCGCAGGATATACGAGCGACCTTACTTTTCAGATCTCCAACACGCATACTTCAGAAATTCTTACCGGTACCATAACTACTCCTTCAGGCTATTCTGTCCGGGAGAATTTCAAGAACATCAAAGATATCAAGAATACAATAGGGTACACAATAGGATCCGGTCTATCAAAAACTTTCACAGTAACGTTTGAACCGGCCGCATCTCAGACCTACGCAGGAAACATTGATATTACATCTTCAGACCCGAGCGATCCTTCGGAAGCTATCGCGGTAACCGGAACGGGTATAGCACCCGACATCGACCTTAACCCGGTATCGCTTGCAGCTTCAACGACACCTGAAACGAGCGTTAACAGGCAGTTCGAAGTTCAGAACTCTGATGCGGGAACACTTGATTACAGCATTAACATAAACTATACGAGCGAATTCTCTAAAGCTTCAGGCGGGCCTGACACATACGGCTACAAGTGGACCGACTCGGACGAAGCCGGCGGTCCTGTTTACAGCTGGGTTGACATAACCGGATCGGGATCATCGGTTTCGCTTGGCGACGACGCCTATTCGTCCGCATTGAACCTCGGTTTCACTTTCAATTTCTACGGAATCGACTACACCAGCGTGAAAATATGCTCGAACGGATTTTTGTCCTTCACATCAACAGCGACAGCTTATACCAACGGATCTATTCCTAGCACAGCCACTCCCAACGACATACTCGCGCTTTTCTGGGACGATCTGGACCCGGGCAGCGCAGGGAACATATATTATTACGCCGACGGAGCTAACGGAAGGTTCATAGTATCCTACATAGGCGTACCTCACTACAGTTCAACGAGCTACAACACGGGTCAGGTGATAATAAACTCAAACGGCACTGTCGTTTACCAGTATCAGGAGGTTGACACATCGACCGTTAATTCATGTACGGTAGGTATCGAGAATACTGACGGGACGGACGGTTCTTTAGTCATTAAAGACGCGGCATATCTGAAAGCGAACCTTGCTATAGAGTTCCGGGCAGCACCTGAATGGCTGAGCCTAAACAGCACAAGCGGGAGTATTGCCGGTTCGGGCAGCGACACTATAACGGCAACCTTCAGCGCAGTAGGACTGGAAGCAGGAACTTATAAAGCCGATGTCATAATATCGTCGAACGATCCTGACGAATCAACTGTAACGCTTCCGGTAACTTTCACAGTAGCTGATGGATTGCCTGCGGATATTTTACTTTCCGTAGCATCAATAAGTAAAACAGCTTCACCGGAAGGAAGCGTTTCAGGCAGTTTCGATATAGGCAATGCGGGAGGATCGGATCTTGATTACACGATAACAAAGGATTATACTGCTCAGAAAGCTGAGATAATAGTCGAATCTAACGACTTTACAGACGGCTTGGGTACATATTCTAATTCCGGTGTTCTGACATGGACTTCATCAGGCGGTCAGGCGGGCGTGATGGCGGGTACTTCCAATGCATCGGGGATTCTGAACACAGATACATTCGACGGAACGGTATGCTCATCATTAACACTTACATTCGATCAGAATTTTATAACTGATGGACAAAGCGATATTTTCGTTGAATATTTTAACGGTACTGCTTGGACACAGTTATACACGTCGGGATCAAGCACAACAGCAAGCCAGTCTCTCTCATTACCCGAACTTGCGGCTAACATGCAGATAAGATTTACGGGAACAATGAAAAGGAACGCGACAGATTCATGGACGATAGATAATGTGGTCATAAGCGGTCCCGCGACCGTTCCTGCTTACGCTTGGCTGACGATCAGCAGCAGCACTACCGGCACATTGGCTCCGGCAGGAAACGACAGCATAAACTATACCTGCGACGCTGCCGGTTTAGCGGAAGGGACCTATAATGCGGAGATAACCGTCGCATCGAATGACCCGGACGAACCAAGCGTTATTATCCCGGTTGCTTTCATCGTTTCTGAAAGTGTATCGCCCGGCGCACCTGCGAATTTGATAGTCCTAAGCGCCACATCATCTCAGATCGATCTTGAATGGGACGCAGTATCGGGCGCAAGTCTCTACCGGATATACAGATCAACTGATCCTTACAGCGGGTTCGCCGAAATAGGTACATCGGGAACTTCCGGTTATCAGGATACAGGAGTGACGGCGGGCAACAAATATTTCTATTATGTGACAGCGGACAATGCGAAGTAGTAAACACGCATTATCTATATAAAGAAAAAAGGCCGTTGATTGCGGCCTTTTTTAATAGTTGTTATAAAGCTTTTCCAGTTTGTCCATCAGCATATCTTTCTCCTTTTTGCTGAAATTCTGAAAAGCAGTATCTATCATCAGGTCAGCGATCCGTTCGAATTCAGGTTTAAGATCTATCGCTTTTTGAGTCAGAATAATGTAAGTGCTCCTCGAATCGTCTTTCGATTTTACTCTTTTTACATATTTTAACCGGGACAACTTATTAATGAGTACTGTAAGGGTAGATTTGTCACGGCCGATCTTTTCAGCAATATCATTCATTTTCATCATTTCGCCGGTTTTGTACAATAAATTAAGGATTGCGGCATGACTGGGAGCAAGTTCGGAAATTTTACTTTTTTTGAATTCCGATAAAATCAGATGGTTCGCTTTGGAGCAGATCATTGACATGAATGTGATTATGTATTCGGCATCTTTCATGACGCAAATATGGTTGTATATAAAACTAAAGTCAAGAAAAAAATATTGTTTTTTAGTATTGACTTTTAAACAAAAATTTGTTTTATATAAAACAGTTTTATGTAAAACTAAAAAAAGACCGTACAAATAGGATTGAAAAAATAGACAGAAAAATTATAAAAATGACGGGAGGAGAAATGAAAAGAGCAGCGCTGGCAATTCTGCTTATGGCGGGAATGATCTTTGCCTATGCTCCAAAAGATCAGGGTATAGAAAATATGCCGAAATTCTTTCAGGGAAAAGTAAGGATAAGATTAACAGAACAGGCAAAGAGTTCAAGGAACCTGCTTGTTAAAGAGCGTGATGTTCCTTATTCAAAAACAGGGATCTCTTCGATCGATGCAAAGAACGAGCTGATCAAGGCGAGCAGTGTGAAGATCGATATTATTGAAGCAAAAAATAAGGAACTTGCTAAAAAGTTAGGCCTGGACAGATGGCTTACAATAGAAATTCCCGAGGATGCAGATGTGATGGAAACAGTGAAGCTTTATAAGACAGATCCGAATATCGACATCGCTCAGCCTGAGATATGCTATTATATTATGGCAACTCCGAATGATCCTTACTTTGATGAGAACTGGGGACATAACAATACGGCCCAGCTGCCTCAGTATAATCCGGATACTTCTTCTCATTCAGGACCAGGAATCGGCACACCCGGATTCGACACCGATGCGCAATCAGGCTGGAATGGAACTCAAGGGTACGGAAGTCCTGATGTAGTGCTGTGTATTATGGATACAGGAATAGATTATAATCATCCTGATCTTGCGGACCATTACATCGGCGGTTACGATTTCGGTATGGGCGACGATGACCCGATCTATGACGCCGGTATTTCAATTGCGCCGCACGGTACGAACTGTTCCGGGGTTGCCGCCGGGATCGCAAATAACGGTATAGGCGTGACCGGAGTTGCGGGAAACTGTTCGATAATGATGGTTAAAGTATCAACTACCGGCGGCGTCTTTAACGGAGTCGCCAACGGAACTATCTGGGCGGCTGATAACGGCGCAGATGTTATCAGTATGAGCTTCGGTTCACCGACTGCTGTGTATGGGGAAGACCCGGTTTATGACGCGGCGATCGAGTATGCGTATAATGCCGGTGTTACTCTGCTTGCATCAACAGGAAACTACGGGACTTCTTATACAAAAATATCAGCTCCCGCAAACCATCCTAATGTGATAGCGGTCGGAGCCGCAGCGCCTGAAGGCGTAAGGAAATCCGAGGTCACTTCCGACATAGAGACTTGGTGGTCTTCGATGTATGATAATTATGCTCCTCAGGATGACATGAACTCTGTAGATATTCTTGCACCGACGATAATGCCGGCTACCGATATTACCGGATCTGACGGTTATTCTTCGGGTGATTATTTTGAATTTTTTAACGGTACTTCTGCTTCATGCCCATACGCGGCAGGTTTTGCAGCTCTGATAAAATCCAAATATCCGTCTTATACACCTGCTCAGGTCAGACAGCTCATGGTGAGCACAGCGAGGGATATAGCGATAGGAGAATCATCTGCAGGCTGGGATGTTTATTCAGGGTATGGAATGGTCGATATAGGCGAGGCTTTAGGTTATATTCCTACCACTCCTCCGGGAACACCGACTCTGGTAAGCCCGTTGAACTCCGGTACCATACCTGATCCCACACCGACCTTTGACTGGCAGGATAATCCCGAAACTGCAAGCTACAATCTACTTGTTGATAATAATTCAGATTTCAGTTCGCCGGAAATTAACGAGACTGTCGTACCGAGTCATTATACACCGGGTTCAAATCTGGAGGAAGGTATATATTACTGGAAAGTTCAGGCAAATAATGTTGCCGGCTCAAGCCCTTTCACATCAGCTTGGTCGATCGAACTGATCTATGCCGATATAGACCTTGATCCTGTTTCAGTCACGGCAACCGCCCCTCCGGGAAGCACTGATGATCAGATCTTCAATATAGAGAATACATCTACAGTACAACTCGATTATTCTCTGTCTGTAAACTACATCAACAGTAAAGAATATAAAGGTTCGGGCGGCCCTGATTCATACGGTTATGAATGGGAAGACTCAGACGAGATCGGAGGTCCTGTTTATGACTGGGTGGAGATCAGCACTCTCGGTAATGCTCTGAACCTTGGGGACGAAGATGAATCAGCCTCATTGAACCTTGGTTTTACTTTCAACTATTACGGTGTAGATTATACTTCGATCGTTGTCGGATCTAACGGTATAGCATCATTTATCGAAGACGATATAACTTATGAGAATACTGCGATTCCTACGATAAGCGGGGAAAGAGCGATACTCGCGGTGTTCTGGGACGATCTCGATCCGGGAAGCGGGGGACAGATATATTCTTATCAGGATGCTGCCAATGACAGATTTATCATCGAATGGAATGCTGTACCTGATTATATCTATGGCGGAGGAGGAAATCCTAACACATTCCAGGCAATTATCCACAGGACAGGAAAGATCGTTTATCAGTACAAGGATATGGTCGGGATACTTGACGAATGCACAGTGGGTATAGGAGATCCGACAGGAACTGACGGGTCGCTTGTGACTTACAATTCCGGATATTTAAAGAACGGCCTCAGAATTGAATTTATGGCTGTACCCGAATGGATCACGCTCAGCAGTAACGCGGGAAGCATTAACGGGACCGGAAGTGATCAGATAACAATAACATGCGATGCGGCAGATCTTGATCTTGGAACTTACTCAGCTAATATTATGATAGCTTCAAATGATCCGGATGAATCTACAAAGATACTTCCAGTTACTTTTGAAGTGGCATACGGAGCGACGGGAGGAAGTTTTGCACTTGATCATACTTCATTATCATACGGCGGTGTAGGCGTCGGATCAAGCAGTGTAAAAACATTTCAGATCACCAACGGTCATTCAACAGAAACAATGCTTGGACAGATCACCACGATCGAAGGGTATTTTGTCTATCCTCCTGCGAAAGAGGCTGAAAAAAATGTTATCGACTATACTATTGCGCCGAACTCATCCAAAACATTCAGCCTTTCTTTTGAACCTTCCGCAGAACAATCATACAACGGCAATATAACTGTTACATCAACCGATCCCGCCAATCCTACCAAATATATAGCTGTTACAGGAACAGGAACATTCCCCGAATTCGGAATACCTTTCAGTCAGGATTTTAACGCTTCGACATCGTTACCGCCGGGTTGGACCATCGCTGATCATCAGGGAAACGGACAGGTTTGGGCATTCGGAACACATCCGAACGGTATTTCAGGCGCGGGTGGAAATTATGCGTTTTTGAACAGTGATTCTTTCGGAAGTGGAAACGCACAGAATGCCGATCTGGTCACTCCTTCAATAGATATGTCAAATGCCTCGGCTATAAATTTATCGTTCAAACATTATTACAACTGGGTGGGTGATGACAGGGCGACTTTATCTTACAGTATAGACGGAGGCAGCAGCTGGGTTCAGATACAGCAGTGGACATCAGATACGGCAAATCCCGCGACTTTCAGCCGGTCAATACCCGAGCTTGACGGTCAGTCAGATGTGAGGATAAAATGGAATTACACCGGATCTTATGACTGGTTCTGGGATGTTGACGATGTTCTGATCACAGGTACAATAACAGCACTGGGGGCTCCATCAAATCTGACTGTATCAAGCGCCACTACTTCTCAGCTGAATCTCACATGGGATTCAGTATCGGGCGCAAGTCTCTACCGGATATACAGATCAACTGATCCTTACAGCGGATTTATAGAGATTGCAACCTCAGGAACCAATTCCTACACAGATCAGAATTTATCAGCGGAAAACAAATATTTTTATTATATTACCGCGGATAGTGTTAAAATGCGGGAATAGGATTTGAAAAATAAACTTGGGAATCAAAGAATTATATTAACGCTGGCCTTATTTCTGGCCGGCGTTTCTTTTCTTGTTTATGAAGTGGTATGGGACAGGATGCTTTCTCTATATCTCGGGGTTACCGTTTACGCTTCGACCATTGTAGTTTCATCCTATATGGCAGGACTTGCTTTAGGCGCATATTTTATTGGAAGAGCTGCGGGAAAAGTTAAAAACGCTCCTGTTTTCCTGGCCTTACTTTTATCTTCGGCAGGACTTGTAAATACAGGTGTCTATTTTCTTCTTCATCTTCTGCCGCGTATCGCCGGAACATGGCAGTCGTATGTTTTCTCTCTGACGACCGTTTTTATCTCAGCTTTCATCATTGGCGGAGTAATGCCTGTTGTAAGCAGGATCTATTCCGGTCTGGGAAGCAGCACTACGGAGTCAATCGGGAACACTTTCGCGGCGGATACGATAGGGAGTGCTTCGGGCGGGATACTTGCGGGTTTTTTTCTGCTCGGATATGCAGGGATGAAGGGCAGCGTTCTACTGATGTCGGCTCTTAATATATTTCTTGCGGTAATAATATTTTTCGGCATAAATAGTATCCCGTCAAAACAGGAAGAGCGGGAAACTGTAAAAAGTACCGTTAAAGAAAAGGGATATTTATCGGCCCGGTCAGTTTTCCTGATCACATTCGTTACAGGATTAACAGGCTTGTCGGCGCAGATACTCTGGATGAGGATATTCAGGATATATCTTACCAATACGAGCTATACTTTTTCACTAATTGTGTCGGTAGTGATATTCGGATATTTTATCGGCAGCATAATCTTTAAGAAGTTTTATCCGAAAGAAACAGACGCGGGCAAAGTGCTGATCATGTCACTTTTCATATACGCATTGTTTTTTGTTTCGGGAGTTATCATATTCATCAACGCGCCCGGCCTTATTATAATCCCTCTGCATAAAACCCTTTCAGACCCGGCACTCAGGATTATGCTTCCGCCTGTGATCCTGTCTTTAATCACCGTACTGCCTCAATCGATCATATCAGGATTTTTGTTTACAAGCGTAATAGAAGCATATAAAGGTAAAAATATTTCGGAAAGGTTCGGCAGCATTTATTTTTACAATACTGTTGGAGCCTTCGCAGGACCTTTCCTTGCGGCTTTTGTCCTTATACCGTACGCGGGAGTAGTAAGATCGCTGATAATTCTTTCACTTCTCGCATGTTCGACTGCGCTGTTCCTGTCATTCAAATACAGGAATAAAAGCAGCCTATTCAATTATTTTTCAGCAGGCGTAACGACAGTACTTTTGGCAGCCTTGTTCATACCGCAGGTCAAAGTGATGCCGCCTTCATTCTCAATGACTGAAAGGGAAATACTTTATTATAAAGAAACTGTGGAAGCCACTCTGGTCGTAGGAAAAGATAAAGCTACCGGACTGAAATACACTTTTTTCAATAATAATTCTGTGATCGGAAGCTCTTATGACGCGGTCAAAGCCGTAAAGCTCCTCGGTCACCTTCCGTTCCTTGCATCCAAGGTTCCGGAAAAAGCGCTGATAGTCGGATTCGGGATCGGGGTCACGACCTCCACAGTTCTTTTACACTCCGAAGTCCGCTCGGTGACCTGCGTCGAGCTGGCGGAGGACCTGAAGGAAGCGGCGGTCCTTTATAAAGATATTAATAACGACGTAGTAAATGATCCGCGGCTGACAATAATCGGGGACGACGGCAGGCATTTCCTTCAGAATTCGAAGGAGAAATACGATCTGATATCTTCAGATCCGACGCATCCGGTCTTAGGCTCGGGTAACCTTTATTCTCAGGAGTATTTTCAACTCT
>JAQVNT010000042.1 GCA_028702975.1 Candidatus Delongbacteria bacterium | reverse complement strand
CGTAAAAAGGATATCTGACGAAGTATGGAAAAAATATTTCGACATGAGGGTACAGGTCAACGAAAGACCGGGTACAAAAACACCGTTTCTAAACTGGGAGAATCTGAAAAAATCCATTACTGATTCATTGAAGAACGATAAGAATCTGCACTGTGTCAGTCTTATTCAGAAAGGGAATGAGTTTTACGGTTATTTCTTAGTGTCCTCTATACCTTCAGGTTCAAGAACAAATCACCTCGAGGTGTTTTATAATTCCGTCCATACTTCAGCTGATGATGAGATCGTCTGCATTATATCCGAACAGATAAAAAAATATTTTGATAAAAAAAGGGACGGCATAATACTGTTCAAGACATTTAACGATACTTTCAGGGAGATCGCTCTTAAACTCAACGGAAAACTCGGAGAATACACGATCAGAATGAATCTTCCGCCGAAAGAGGCGAATAAAAAAGAGATGAAAAAATGGCTGAGGGAATTACCGGCTGCGAATCCGGACATACGGCTGAAATTCTATACTACACTTCCTCAAAAGCTTATCAAAGAGTACTGTGCTCTTTTCACTCATCTGATGGAGGATATGCCCAAACCAAATTATTTTAATACTTTTATCGATCCGAAAATGATGGCGGAAAGAGAAAAAAAAGAAAAGAAGAAAGAAGTGGCATCATACAGGATACTTGCGTTCAATTCTGAGAACCGGCTTATCGGAATGACCAACATCTTCATAAATAAAAAATATCCTCAGTACCCTTATCAGTATATGACAGGTACGCTGTCCGAATACAGGCATAGAGGAATAGCAAAGTGGATGAAAGCGGAGAATTTTTTCAGGATAACAAAGGACTTCGGCAGCAGGATCTCCTCGATCGTAACGGAGACGCATCCTTATAACTTTGGTTCGAAACGGACCAGCAAGCTGCTCGGGTTCAAATACGAGGGCTGCGATGTACTCTATGAACTTGACGCTGACAATCTTACTTAATACAATATCTGGAAATATTACTTGCGTACTCTTCGGCATGTAATTATATTTGCAGTACAAAAATTCTAATCAGAATATCGGTTCCGCACAAACTCCCCCTGACGACCCATCAGGAGAAAGCGCGCGTCTTCTATTTGCGTCAGGACGAAGGGGAATAAATGTTAAATTACAACAAATAAGGATTAAAAATGAACGAATATTTTAATACAAATAAGAAAAACTGGAACGAACGCGTCGGGATCCATAAAAAATCGAGATTCTACGATGTGGAAGGTTTCATAAAAGGCAGAAGCTCTCTGGACCGTCTTGAGCTTGAAGAACTCGGTGATGTGAAAGGGAAGAGGCTGCTTCACCTGCAGTGTCATTTCGGAATGTCCACTCTATCACTGGCGAGGCTGGGAGCGGAAGTAACCGGCGCCGATTTTTCGGATAAAGCTATAGAGCTCGCTAAAGAACTAACAGAACAGACAGGGCTGAAAGCCGAATTCGTCTGCTCGAACGTGCTGGAACTCGACGAACACCTTAAAGGCGAATACGACATAGTGTTCGCATCATACGGCGTGTTCTGCTGGATCAACGACCTGAACCGTTGGTTTGAGATAGCTTCGTATTTTCTCAAACCGGGTGGAGAACTCGTCATACTGGACGGACATCCTACAAATCACCTTTTCGAGTACAATGAAGAGAAAAAAGAGATCGAAATGATCGGGCCTTACTTCAACAATGGGCCTCACAGGTATGTAGAGGACAACACTTATACCGACGGAGATGAAAAGCTTGTAAATAATGTTGAGTATGAATGGGCTCATCCCGTCAGCGAATTCATAAATTCCGCAGTAAAGAACGGTCTAAGGATCAAATCATTTAAGGAATATCCCTTTATGAGCTGGAACAGATATCCCAATATGGTAAAGAACGATGAAGGTTACTGGTATCTTGAAGGCAAAGACCTGCCGTTCACTTTTTCGATGAAGTGCGTGAAGGAAAAATTTATTCTAACATTGTTAAGTGACAAATAAGATTGTTAATTAATATTAAAAAGATACATAATTACTGGCGGTGTTATTTTAGAATACTTCTTAAATAGTCCATATCGATGTTCGGGCAGGTCTTGCCCTGTTCCCGCGCCGTGTCGTACTCGTAATGCCCCTTGACGGCTGTGATGCCGTATTCGGCGGCGAGGCGTTTGACCAGCCTGCGGAGCGCATCGAACTGCCTTCCTGAGAAAGTCATGTCGCCCACAAGGCAGATACCTATTGTGTTATCGTTGTGAAGCCTGACATGCGCTCCCGCAAGTTCGACGGGGCGGCCTTTTTCCACGCGGCCGTCAGAGGAAAAATCGGGTGTCTTGTCGATCCAGTATTTCTTCAAAGGATATGCGTTCGTAATTATAAAATGGTAGCCTACATCGTCCCAGCCCCGCTTTTTGTGCCACCTTTTGAACAGGATCCTGTTCCCGAACTCCGTCGCGCTGCAGTGGATCACTATTGTATCGATCTTACGGGTCATTATTTCTGAAATCTCATTTTGAGATTGTTGATGATGTCTTTTAACAGCTTTACATCAGGATCCTTCAGGATCGAGTTCTTAACATTCTGCGGTGAGTTCATGAATATTTCCCCGTTTATCTTCATGGATAACTTAGTGAAGGACAGAAAAGCGTTGTTGTCCTGTTTCTTATAGAACATATACTTGGCAAGAGCGGTCGAGTATTTCTGAGCCATATTGGAATACCCTTTTCCGTACAAAAGAACTATATCCTGGTGAAGCTGGTTCGAGGTATTTATGTAATCGCTGTTGAAGTGCATAGAGAGAAATAGGTTGGTTCTTTTGAACAAAGGCGAATTTTTATCGTAATCGTCCATGAGTTTGTATATGTTGTCGAAATCTACTTTTTTATCATCCGTAATATCAGAAATGGTCTTTATCAGAAGTGAGTTAGTCAGTTTATCCGACTCGCCCCCTGATTCTTTCTGCATACTTTCCCTGACAGAATAAATAAGATCAAGAAACCTGTCCTCAGTTATGTTCATTTCCGAAAGGTACTGCCTTGTATAATCGAATATCTCGTTGATCGTATAGTTCTTCAAAAACGAGCGGATATAGAAAGTCAGGCTCTCGATGTCCTCGCCTCTTTTGCGGCTGTTCATGGATATAATATAAGAAGTCAGATACTCCATCATATCGTTGAACTTGCCGGCCTCGAAATAGAGGTTGATGATATTCTGATAGACCTTGCTTATGCTGGTTTTGATTCCAGTTTTGATATTGATCAGCATCACAAGGTCATTGATTATCTCCTGAACAGGATCCTCAAGCATCATCCTTACCTGAGATCTGCTCTCGATCAGGTCGATAATACTGAAAAGGAAGCTGTAATTCACATCAAAGACGAATGCTTTATTAGCCTCTTCGACGGCGCGCTTGAACATATTGTGTCTTTCAAGATATGCTGAATAAGCGTTTCTGGTGAAAAATATGAAGACAGGGAAACGGTTCTCCTGATAAAAATCTATCGCTCTCTGAAAAAATCTTTCCGTTTTGTCTGAGTAGTCGGTCTTCTCATATAAGAATCCCATAATAAGGTAAGCTCTGGCCGCATATACTTTATCGGCAGACCTTTTCAGGCCTTCGAACGATTCCAAAAGAAGTTCCTCAAACCTGTCAGGATCATTTTCGAACTCCGGTCTTCTGCGGTTATAAAGATCATACATTGTCAGATACTGGTTCAAAGTCCTGAATAGAGGGACCTGGGAAGTGTAGTTCAAAAGTTCATCAAGGTACCGGTATTCATTCCTGTGATTGTAGGACTGATGCATTACATACACCATGATCTCGACCACATATTCTCTCTTTTCCTTGTCAGTCAGTTTTTCTTTGAGCCTGGATATGATAGGATTGCTTTCGTCAAAATTCTCAGCGTAGTTGAGGTCAATAAGATTGATCACATCCGTTTCAAAGGCAAATTCACCGTGGTTGTCGCTTTTTGAAAGCAGGCTCCTGTATTCCTCGATAAGATGCTGATTGCTTTCAGGCACAAGGTTCTTGAAGATCACGAAAATCACCTCAAAAAGCAGTCTGAGTTTGATATCTGTGCTGAGACCTACCTTGTATATCAGCGTCTGATAGAGCTCGATAAGATTCGGGATATCCCTGCTGTTTATAAGAGCATTCTTTACGACCTCGATCTTTTCAATTACATCAATGTTAACATTCCTGTGACCTGCAAGTATATGAATGAACCGGTAAAGTCTCTTAGTCGTGTTCTTTACATCTACATCCGAGAATACAACAGATGATATCTTTCTGTGGTAATGCCTTATCTCGTCAGCACCGGAAGCGTTTATAACCATTCTTTTTAAGATATCTTCGGTTATTGAGAAAAGGTCAGCTTTTTCACCCTGGGCTCTTATGAAATAATCCTCGAAGAGCCTGTCAAGAATATCCTTAATTTGAGAAACCGCAATGTCAGTTATCCTTGAAATATGTTCGGCTGAAAGCGGAACAAGTGAAACGCTTAAAGTTCTCAGTACAGATAATTCTTCCGGCGTAAGGGTCTGAGGATTGAAAATAATCTCATTCTTTATGAATTCGTTTAGCATATCCTCGAATTTTGTCGATGTTTTGTAAGAATATCCGCTGTACGTCCTGATTATTATGTTGTTCGAATACAGAAGTTTGAGTATGTCTATCAGTCTCTGAACACTGTTGCCTGTTACATTCTGCAGCTTAGAGTAAAAAAACTCCGGGGCGTCCTTAAGATTGGAAAAATATGTGTTGACGATCTTTTTTATCTGTTCAAGGTTAAGATTAGGTATTGTGATCACTGATCTTGAGTCATTTGGAGAGTTGAGGATATCGTAAAGTATCTTTCTGTTCTCCCTGATCTTTCTGGGGTTCACCGTCAGGATCAGGAAAATGTTAAGTTTGCTATAGAATCTGTTGATGATGAGACTAATGAAATCAAGAGAGAATTTATCGGCATACTCAATATTATTAAGAGCGACAACGAGCATATTTCCAGGAGAGACATCCTCTATGAATCTCTCGATCACGGTCTGAATTTCGGGGATCTCATTTTCTTTTATGTCGTCAGTAGCATAAAAAAGCCTGTCTATGATCCTTGTATCGGGATTATTGTGCCTGACGATCTTTCCTATCGACATGATAAGATTCTTCAGAGGCTCAAGGTTGTTGCTCTCAGGTTTCTCGAGAAAGTCTATTCTGTAGAAATCGTGGTTGGTCAGCTGACAGTTTATCTTGAATTCTTCAACGAGTTTCTTTTTTCCGGAACCCGATTCGCCTGTAAGGACAATGAATTTTCTTTTTCCTGTTTTTTCTTTGGATGAATTGAAAACGGAAAGAATCGTCCTGTATTCATTTTCCCTGAAAATAGTTGTGTCCGAGAAAGTCGATCTTGTGCTGTAGGACGATATAATATTATAGTTCTTGTCGAAGATGCTGTTCATTTCAGAGATCGCCTCGTTGGCGGAACTGTACCTTCCTACAGGCTCAACATCAAGGAACTTCCTGAGAAACTTTTTAAAATTGGGGTCTTCTATCTTATTAAGTTTTTCATGCAGGAGATTCTCGTCGAACTTGACCCTCTTGTCGAAGAATTCATGGATCGTAGATGAGGGAGTGTAAACGAATTCCGAATTAAGCAGGTTGACAAGAATTAGTCCGGCTGAAAAAAGATCGCTTCTCGAGTCTATTGTCGTAAGTCCCCTGATCATTTCGGGCGACATATAATTCAGAGTTCCTGCGTAATTATAATTCGGAGTGTCGAACTGGGTGGTAAGGCCGAAATCCGTTATCTTTACCGTAAAACCGTCGAACTCCTTTTTAATGAGAACATTGTTCGGTGAAATATCATAATGGATAAAATTGTTCGAGTGAAGATAGCTTAATCCGCTAAGAAGCTGATAAAATGATTCGAGCTTCATTTCCTTTGAATTGAACAGCTGGTTGAAGGTGATGAAATTGCCGTCGGGTATATATTCCAGTGTGAAATAGTAATTGCCGAGGTCGGCGTCATAACCGAAATCATATACCTTTGCGATGTTCTTGTGGTTCAGGGCGCACATTAGCCTGAATTCGTTCTTCAGTCTCTGAATTTTCTTCTGCGTAGAGTGCCTGTTCAGTAGCTTTAACGCAAGCTTATTGGAATTATAATCCTCAACAAGATAAACAGTGCTCGAACCTCCCTTGCCGAGTTTTCTGACCACCTTGTATTTGTTGTCTATATTGCTGATTTCAGGATTGCTTGTCATAAGATCCTACATTTTATCGATTACGGGTATATTGAGGATCTGCAGGCACCTTCTGTAAAGGCTTTCAAGAGCAATCAGGAGGAATATTCTTGATTCTGAAACATCGTTTTCCTCTCCGATTATTCTGTTGACCCTGTAGAACCTGTTGAACTCTTTCGCGAGGTTTATCAGATACGAGGCCATAACCGAAGGCTCATGTTCGTTGTAGGCAGACCTTATCTTCGATTCGAAATATGACATAGTTTTAATAAGCTCATAAGTGACATCGTCCGTAAGAAGTGAGAAATCGGGCATTCCGTTGATCACTGCGCTTGACTTTTGAATAATATTAACGATCCGGACATATGAGTACTGGAGATAAGGTCCTGTTTCCCCGTCAAAAGAGAGAACTCTTTCCCAGTCGAACTCAATATTTTTTACCCTTGACCGGCTGAGGTCCTGAAAAATTACCGCTCCAATTCCTATCTTGTCGGCAATTATATCCTTTTGAGTTTCATCAATATCCCTGTCCTTCATAATATCCAGAACCCTGCTCTTAGCCTCATCGAAAATATCTTCGAGGTAAATTACATTTCCTTTTCGGGTGGATATTCCGAGTATGGAACCGAAACCTATATGCTCGGCTTTTTTTATCCAGTCGTAACCCAGAAGTTCAAGCGATTTGAATACCTGGCTGAAGTGAAGCTGCTGCTTGAGCTCGGTAACATATATCATTTTATCAAAGCCGAACTCATTATGCCTGTCTATTGCTGCGGCGAGATCTCTTGTGGAATAAATAGTCGCTCCGTCGCTTTTTCTCACAATACACGGCGGCATTCCGTATTCTTCAAGATCGATAACAAGAGCTCCTTCGCTGATCTTTGAAACCGGGCTCGCTTCGACCATCTTTATTACATCCTTCGCTCCGGATTCGTAATAACCCTCGCCCCTGTAAAAATCGAAAGATACATCTATCCTGTCGTAGGTCTTTTTTATCCCTTCAATAGTGTAATCCTTAAATCTCTGCCACAATTTCCTTGCTTCAGGGTCTCCGTTCTCAAGTTTTACGAACCAGTCTCTCGCAGCGGATGAAAGTGAAGGGTCGTTCTCTTCTTCTTTGTGGAACCTTACATAGAGGTCCTGCAGATATCTTACCGGATTTTTACCGAGCTCTTTTTCGTCTCCCCATGAAATAAAAGCATATATCAGCTTTCCGAACTGCGTTCCCCAGTCTCCCAGATGATTTATCCGGATCACTTTCCAACCCAGAAAATCATATATCCTGTAAATAGAATTGCCGATTATGGTCGATCTCAAGTGACCTATGTGAGGCTCTTTTGCAATGTTAAGGGACGAATAGTCGATTACCATTGTTTTCCCGGACCCTTCCTCTTTCAGTCTTTCGAATACGGAGCCGTCATTAATATCGGAGAGAACCGATTCCGCAAATGCTTTTCTAGAGTATTTGAAGTTAAGATATCCTCCGGTGTTCTCAACGCTCTCAAAAGATGTGTCGTCTCTGAATATTTTCTTGAGCTCCTCCGCGACGGCTACAGGCGGTTTCTTCAATACCGCCGAAAACCTGAAACACGGAAGAGCCGTATCGCCGAATTCGGGATTCTTGGGAACCTCGAACGCCGATACCGACGCAAGCTCCTTCAGTGCGGGAAAAGATCTGATGATCTTCTGTATTACCGAATCTTTTATGCTGTTCATCTGCTCCCTGATTCTGTCAGATCGTCATGATCTCTTTTTCTTTGGCTTCAACAAGCGCATCGACTTCTTTTGTGTACTTGTCGGTAAGTTTCTGAACATTGTCTTTTTCAATATCTCTTCTGTTCTCGCTTACTCCGTCTTTCACCATTTTATCAAGTTCTGAATTTGTTTCTTTTCTGCTGTTCCTTATAGTGACCTTTGTATTTTCGCCTTCCTTTTTGACATTTTTAACAAGGTCTTTTCTTGTTTCTTCCGTCAATGCAGGGATCTGAACTCTGACAACATTTCCGTCGTTGATCGGGTTTAAACCGAGATTTGCGTTTATTATGCCCTTTTCGATGTTCTTTATCTGAGTCTTATCCCATGGGGTAATTACTATCATTCTCGGTTCAGGTATTGCCGTGTTCGCCACCTGATTGAGAGGAACAAGCGATCCGTATGATTCAACTTTTACGGGGTCAAGAGTGTGAGCGTGAGCCTTTCCTGCTTTAACTCTTTCGAATTCATGAGTAAGATGCTCTATCGCTTTACTCATCTTCTCTTCGCATTTTTCGATCACGGGTCTAATCATTTCGTTTTCATTGGCTGACATAATCTGCTCCTTTATTAATTTAAATTTAGATCGTCGGCTAATCTTAATATAAAATTTAAGACAAGCTTAAGCTAAAGTCAATATCTAACCTTGTTTATTTGCAAAGTAAACAACAGCCGCAATAATTGCCAGTGCAGCTATGACGGCGAGAGTAATTTTAACTGCGCTGTAAGGTCTTTCTCCCTGTACTTCGCCGGTTCTGGCGTTCACCATGAACCTGTATAATTTTTCTCTGAACTTGAAGGCGCTTATATAAACAGGCAGAAGAATGTGCTTGAAAGTAATGTCCTTATGCGAAGTGTTCACGGTCATTATCCTCTGTTCATCTCCGCCGATATCCCGTCTTATGTCCTGCCTTATCACTCCGTCCATTATATTTTTTGCAATATCGAAACCCTCGCTCAATTCTATCTGGTATCTTTCCGTAATAAAACCGCTCAGATATTTTTCATCAAAAGGAACAAGGTTCTCCAGATCCCAGGGTTCAAGAGCATAGAGGTGTTTTTCGGGTAATGATCTCGATGCAGCTGCAAGAACATCGTCAAAAAGTCTTTTAACTCTTCCTGAAGCAAATGACCACCTTGTTTTCCTTACGCGTCTTGTTTTTGTCACCGATTTGCCGTTCACGGTCGTCTGATAGGATTCGGTAATGTAGTAATAGTCGCCTCTCTGACCCGTGTAAGAGCTGGCTGTGTCCGCATCGAATGTCCAGTAGGGGAGATAGATTCCTTTGAACATATCCGTTCCGAGAGATGATTTTTTGAGGTCGTTAGGGGCGAACCAGAGCTTTTTTGCCCATTTTCTGAATTCAGCGTAAGCTTCCTTTATGCCGATCCTGAACGGCAGAAGCGAACCGGGCCGTATCATTGTTTCGTCGTGAGCCGATGAAATGATAAGAGGCGTCGCGCAGTACGGGCAGGAAGCGGACCTGAGCTTAGGATCCAGTGTTGAAGAAGCGCCGCATTTTTCGCACTTGACCACATGCATATCCATTTCTGCCGGAGAACCCTGCTGCTTCAAATGCTCTTCGAAAGTCAGCTCCTCTATCTCAGTCTCGGGCTGCGGGATCTCATTCTCGTTCCCGCAGTAATCACATTTGAGCACTTTTGTGCCCGGCGCGTACTTAAGTTCGGCACCGCAAGAGGTGCAGGCGAATGTTCCGCTTTCGGTATTCGGATCTTGGTAGTCTTCCATTACGCACCCGGAACGGGAGGAGGTACACTTCCGAAAACACCTGAAAGCTCTGAGACCTCTTTAGCCGGAGCCCAGCTGCCCATACCTTCCCGCCAGACAAGCGTATCGGGCGTCAGCGATCTTGCCTGCGCCATGTTCATGAGCGCGGATATGTCGTGCGGGCCGTTCTGAGCGCCGTTGAGTACAATGAAGAAGCTCAGTGACGGCGGGATCGGCGGAGGTGCCGCCTGAGACTGTGACGGCCTGTTCTGGCCGCCGGACATCGCTGCGCCCATCTGGTTCGCCATGGCGAAGCCCATGCCCATGCCCATGGCGGCGCCGGCCGTGCCGCTCTCGTTGGACGCCGCCCCCTCGA
>JAQVNT010000041.1 GCA_028702975.1 Candidatus Delongbacteria bacterium | reverse complement strand
AGCAAATATGTCAAGTAACACCTGACAAAAAAATATAACGGCGGTGATTTATTTCTGTAGAGTAAAGTAGAGTAGAGTAGAGTAGAGTAGAGTAGAGTAGAGTAGAGTAGAGTAGAGTAGGAACAGCTCTTAACAACTGAAGAAATATTATGAAACTAACACACCCCAACAACAACCTCCAAGCGTATTAGCTGACTCCCCAGTTTTCAGCAGTATTTTTTTCTCCCACTAAAATATAGATAACGCCAATGGTACTTGTCAATAGAAAAAATATAAATAATCGAATGATGTTTTATCTGAAATAGCTGTAATAATTGCATTTTAAATTACCGTTGAAGAGCTTGCGTTTTTTCTCTGCTCTGCCGAAAAGCTCCTGGAAAGCGGGATGGGCCGTGATTATATTCGCTGACCAGTCCGGTTTTCTCTCCAGAACGGTCTTCAGACTCAAATAGAGTCCTTCGGCCTCATTACGATCCGACAGCCTTTCGCCGTACGGCGGATTTGTCACGATCACACCGGGCTGCCCTTTCAGCTTGAGCATTTCAACGGGAACATTTTTAAAAACGGCGCAGTCTTCGACTTCGGCGTTCTGCGCATTGGCTGAAGCGGCGGCTATGATTTCGGTGTCTTTGTCATAACCGTAAATCTCAGCTCTGTCGCAAGGTCTTATCATATCCATCGCTTCAGAGGCCGCTGAATTCCATACCTTTTTGTCGATAAAGTCCCATTTCATTGAAAGAAAATGCCTGTTCAGACCCGGAGCCATGTTCTTCTTTATCATCGCGGCCTCGATCGGTATTGTGCCAGATCCGCAGAACGGATCAACCAGCGGTTCGCTGCTTTTCCAGCCGGACAGCATTATCAGTCCCGCTGCTAGGGTCTCCTTCATCGGCGCGTCGCCTGTTGTGCCTCTGTAGCCCCTTTTGAAAAGCGCTTCCCCCGAAGTGTTCAGCATCAGCCTTCCGATGTCGTTGTTAAGTTCGATCTCTACCGGGAACATAACGCCGTCCTCGATTATCTCGTTCCTGCCCGTGCTTTCTCTCAAACGCTCGATTATCGCTTTTTTGGTCATGGATTGGGCAACCGGAACTGAATGGATCTTTGAATTTGCCGATCTTCCTTTAACAACGATCTGTCCTCTTTCGCTGATGAAATTCTCCCATTCAACAGACCTCACGCCTTCGAACAGCTCATCAAAATCATGCGCCGGAAATTCGGAAAGTACGATATGAACTCTGTCCGCCGTGCGCAAAAATATATTCGCTCTGGCTAAAGCCAGATCGTCCGAACTAAAATAAATGCGGCCGTTATCAGTACTTTTTATCTGATAACCAAGGGAAATGATCTCTCTTTTAAGCACTGATTCAAGGCCGAATGTGCATGTGGCGGCGAGATCTAATTTCATTATATAAAATTACCGGTCTTGGATTCGATCTTCACCATTATTTCATGAGTACACTTCATGGATTCAAGATGCTCCATCACTTCGTCGTGAATGTTTGAGGCGTAAATTTCCTCATCCGGTTCTAAAGTTATTATAATGAATATATTTTGGCCGTCGATCCTGATCCTCTGAATGTTCTCATTGTCAACGAGATTTACACCGTTTTTTGGATGAATGACATCCCTGAGTATATTAAGAAGAGCTTTTTCGGTAATTATCCTTTTTTCGTCAAGTATCCTGCCGATCTTTTTTTCGAATTCTCTTATCGCCGCTTTTATGCCGTTTATCGCGAGGACGCTGCAGTGCATTTTTACAGGCGGCAGTCCCCCGAGTTCATTCGCGGCCTCGCTCGTTCCCATTTTCTTGACTTCGTCAATGTGTTTTCCCAGGACCATTTCGGTAGCTATGGATGCCGTGGCTATATTTGAAGCGCAGCCGTACGACCTGAACTTTATATCCTCGATTATAAGCGTTTCGGGATTTATTTTAAGCGTGTAATTGACCATATCGCCGCATGCGGGGCTGCCTTCAGTCGCCTCCGCGTTCGCATCTGAAATAGTTCCCAGATTTCTCGGCTTTGTGAAATGATCGATCGTTTTTTCAGTATATTTCAGTGCCATTTGCTATTCCTCATTAGTTTTATTTTTATAAAAAGTCTTTGCGTTTTCGTTCAATAATTCGCTGTGCTCTTCCGGTATAAAGGAGGACATACTTCTAAGAATACCTACAACTTCAGTAACATTTTTTATCGTTTCGTCGATCTCTTCTTCGGTATTGAATTTGGAAAGAGTAAATCTTATCGAACCGTGAGCCTGCTCGTGTTTTAGACCGATCGCTGTAAGGACATGCGAAGGTTCAAGCGTTTTGGAAGAACATGCCGATCCTGAAGACACGCATATTCCTCTTAGAGAAAGGTGCATAAGTATAGCTTCTCCCTCTATGTAATGAAAAGTTATATCCACATTGTGTGGAAGTCTCATTCCCAGACTTTCTCCCTTCGGACCGTTGAGGGTAATATGATCTATCTTTGTAAGACCTTCAATAAGCCTGTCCCTTAACTTGATGATCCTTTTGTTAATTCCTTCAAGATCCCTGTAAGCTTTCTCTGCAGATTTTGCAAACCCCATTATAGCAGGAAGATTCTCGGTTCCCGGTCTCAAATTGAATTCGTGAGATCCGCCCTCCATCAGTTTCTTAAGCTTCACGCCCTTCCTTATATATAAAGCTCCTATTCCTTTGGGTCCGTGATTCTTATGAGCGTTGAATGTCATAAGGTCGATATTTTCTTTTTTTACATCTATCTTCAGCTTCCCGAAAGCCTGAGCAGCGTCTGTATGGAACAGAACTCCCTTTTCTCTGCATATTTTACCGATCTCTTCAATATTCTGGATCGTTCCGATCTCGTAATTGGCATAAATTACTGACACTAGTATCGTTGTCACTTTGAACTTGCTTTTCAGTTCTTCGATGTCCAGAAAACCTTCAGGGTCCACTTTAACTTCGTCAACTTTGTATCCTTCATTCTTAAGTCTGTGAGCCACTGCCTTTACGGAAGAGTGTTCAATCGATGAAATTATAATATGGTTGCCTTTGTTCTTTAAATATTCGGCCACTCCGTTAATAGCCATATTGTTCGATTCTGTGGCTCCGGAAGTAAAGATTATCTCTTCAGGTGAGGCGTTGACAGTTCCGGCTATCATTTCTCTTGCCATCAAAAGTTCCTCATCCGCCTCTATACCCAGATTGTGTAATGAAACCGGATTTCCGTAGGAATACCTGTAGTATTTAAGCATGAAATCCAAAACCTCGTCATCGATCCTGGTAGTATCGCCGTTGTCGAGATATATTATATTCTGATCCATATTAATAGCTCCGCTAATTATTCTTTACGCTAAATTTAATGATCTATGTGATTTTTTGCTATGATTTAAAGCATTCATTTAAGCATTCTTTCCAGAAATACGGCATATGAACTTATAATTTTATCGCCCCACAGAAGAGATATCATTATTCCCGCAGAGAGAAACGGCCCGAAAGCAAGCCGCTGTTTGAAAAAAACCAGCCTGAATAGGGCTATATTGTAAATGTTTTTTAAAGCTCCGCAGCTGACGGAACCGTTTTCCACGTTATTGATCAGCCTGCCAAGGGTAACCTCGCTTTCGTTAAAAAAGAAATCCTTGTAATAAACGAGAGCAGTATCGGAAAGGTATTTCTGCATTAAATCTGCTTCAGCAGGATCAATTGCCTTCTCGATCATCTCGATCATGTGTTTCTGTTCGGAAGTGTATCCGTTGAACTGGAAATGCCTGTTATGTCTCAAAAGAAAATCAAGCCTGTCGGCCGCGTTGTTGATCTTATCTGACTCGGAACGGATCTCAGCTACAGAATCTAGCATTTTCTCACTCTCTTCAGACCCGGCTGTTTCACAAAGCAATGCGGAAAGTTTTTTCAGCGAGTTCTCTTTTGTGTACTTTTCCAGAAGCTTGGAATTATCGATATATGAATCATAACCGATCAGGTCTTCAGAGAGCACTTTGTTCAGCATTTGCTTATTAAGATTGCCGGAAGTATCGATCTTTTTCAGCATTTCCAGCGCATTGATATTGTCATCGATCGCGGCGAACCTGAAGAACAGTCTTAAGCAAACTTCGGGGGCAGTCTCCTGATCTTTGAGTAGTTCCAGAAGCTCGTTTTTGGTTTTTCCGAACATTTCTTCATCAAGATTATGGAACAACTCAAGTTTGAGTCCGAGCAGATCGGCATTGTTATCGATGTTTTTTATTTCGGGACAGTTCATTTTATCGGCGATTCTTATTAACCTGTATGTTTCTTTCTTTCTGTTCATCAGGTTCATTACTGACGGAACAGCGTATGAAATTACCGCAAGCAGCGATCCGATCATGAAAGCAGTAAGAGTAAGCTTAGGTCCAAGCATAAGGCCGGCTGAACCCAAAAGAAAAAGATCGCCCATTCCCATAGCTTCCTGCTGATAGATGATCTTTCCGATCTTCTGTATCGCATACAGAATTCCGAATCCGGTAAGTCCTCCGAGCATCGAACCTGCGAGGTCAACAGGCAGGAATTCGTAGGCAAAAAGGTCTGTAAGTATAGCCATGACCGAGATCGTGAGCAGAGTGATATTCAATCCGTGGGGTATGCTGTATGTTTTAAAGTCGATCATCATGATGCAAAGCAGAGTATAGGCAAGAGCGATGTAGAATATCAGTTCATATGAAGGTCCGGCGTAGAAAAAAAGCCCGGCCGTAACAGCCCCTGAAACAAGTTCTACAAGAGGATATTCGAAAGATATAGGCAAACCGCAGGAAGAACATTTAGCGCGCAGAAATATCCAGCTGAAGACCGGGATATTCTCGTACCATTTTATCATATGTCCGCATTTGGGGCAGGAGGAAGGAGGTGATACTATCGACAGACCGTTGGGAACTCTGTAGATCACCACATTGAGGAACGATCCGAAGATCATACCGAAAATCAGGTATATATACCATGCGGAGAAAAATATTTTGAAAGCTTCGGTCGACACGAACACTCCGTCACAAATTAGAAGTCTTGTAAATGTAAATAAAAAAAACATTAATTCAAATCAAAATTCTTGTTGGAATTTGCACAGAAATTGCTTATTATGAGAATAATAAAAAAATAAACCGGGAGTTTATAGATGAAATCTAAGGTGATAATGCCTCGCGTTCGGGCAACAACAGCTTTAATTGTTCTTATGTTTATGTCATTATGTTTCGCTCAGGACAAGTACACAATAAATCACAGAGCTTCAGGGGACAGAGGTTCTTTTTCTGTTGATAAGGGAAGCACGGCCGATCCGAAAATTAAGATAACTGTTGAGGAGATCAGCGTCTCTGTTTCCGGTAAATCGGACAGATCGGTGACCGCCACGGTAGAGATAAAAGTAGAATATCCGCCCGAAGTTCCTAAAAATGTAAGAGCCGTTGTCAGAAGTTTCGCGGATCCGGAATTTGAAAGGCAGGTGAAATACGAACAGGGTGAGGGAGAAGACGGCATTTATGAAGAAAAGATCGAGGATGTCAAGGAATCATCAGTTCCGACAAAACTGTATCTTGAAGTAACTGCCGAAGGCGAGACGGAACAGCATTTCTTCTGGGATAAAAGCGGCCTGGAATCTATTGTGTCGGGGGTGAACAGTCAGTACGGTTTGAACCTGGAGGTAGTAGGTGAAGGAAGGGCTGTAGCCGTGAGAAACGCTGCATTCGAAAAGCAAATCGAAGAAAAATCTGTTAACCGGAGATTGTACGCTACAGCTACAATGATAGCGAACGGCAGTTATAGGGATTTATTCAAATTCGACCTTATCAGCCTTGAGAAAGAACTTATGAGCGACAAGATCCTTCCCAAATCTTCGACTGGCGGTTTCACAATTATAATTGACAGTTCGGATATGTATGTTAACGGTAATAAGATACCTGACAGTCTTTTGAGCAAGTACAGGAAGATATTTAGTAAATTTTCTTTCGGAGTTGACGACATATAAAACTATCGGAGAATAATGAGGAAAGCAGAAGTAAATACGAGCTTGAGGGTACTGTGTGTCCTGATATTTTTATTTACAGGATGCCTTCAAATTGCCTATTCCTCCGATAATGAAAAACCGCTTGTAATATCCCATAATACAAACAATCCCCCCTTCAAATACGTCAATAAGTCAGGCGGAGCGGACGGAATACTGATCGACATATGGAAGTTGTGGTCTCAAAAAAATAACACTCCGGTGCGTTTTATTGCCGATAATTTTGATCAGACGATAGATTTGGTCAGGAAAGGAAAAGCAGATATCAATGCCGGGGTTTTCAGATCTGAAGAAAGGGAAAAGTATCTTGAATTCTCAGAACCTGTGCTGGAGGTAAAATATTATCTCATCTGCGACAGGTCTTTATTGAGAGCCGGTGTAACTTTATCCAATATCAGTTCGTATGTCATAGGCGCCCCGGCAGGTTATTCAGCCGACTTTGCACAAGAGAGATTTCCCGATTGTTCTGTTAGAGTATATCCTGATCTGCCTTCAATATATAAAGCCTGCGAGAATGATTCTCTGAAAATATTTATTTCGCCCTTCGAAACGCTCGAGTACTATCTTTATGCTTCGGGTAAACAAAACCGGTATGCAGCGGTAGAAACAGAACCCCTTTATACCAAAAGATACAGAGCGGCTGCAGCAAAAGGCAATGCGGCTCTTATATCCGTAATTAATGAAGGACTGAAAAAAATATCGGCAGAAGAGATAGAGTATGTCAAAAAAAACTGTTTCGAGAAGATAAAGGGAAATTACTCTTTTTCGTCAACAAATGATGTGTTTTTCTCGGACGGGGAAATTGAATATATAAATTCAGCCGGGGAATTGTTTATGTCTGGCGATCCGGACTGGCCGCCTCATTCAGCATATGATCTGAATGGGAATTACACAGGTATAATTCCGGAGTTATGGGAAATTATCATGGAAAGATCAGGTTTGAAAATAAACAGGATAAGAGCTGAGAACTGGGGGCAGACAGTTGACCTTTTAAAAGAAAAGAAGATCGACATAATCGACTGCGTATCCAGGACAGAGGACAGGTCAGAGTACATAGATTTTTCAGAAATAATATTCTCATCAAGCCTTGTAATAATCGGGAGGATAGAAACCGACTATGTGAACGGATTGAACGACATCGGCAATAAGACTTTAGCCGTTCAGGAGGGTACTTCGGAAATTGAGCTGATAACTAGGGATTATCCTTCAATAAAATTCGTATATTATTCAGACCCCGAGATGGCCTATAGAGATGTTTCTGCCGGAAAAGTCGATCTTTTTCTCCGTCATCAGTCCGACTTCACATACCAGAAAAAACAAAAAATGCTGTCCAATCTGAAAATAGTCGGCCCTACGGAATATACCCGCGATTACAGGATCGGGGTCCAGAAAGGAAATTCCGTCCTTCTCGGAATACTGAATAAATCGCTTTCACTCATCACTGAAGAGGACAGGAACAGGATCTTTGAAAAATGGATCGGTACCGAGAAATCCGTTATTGATTATGCACTCGTGCGCAAGATCGCTGTGATCTCAGGGATAATTATTCTGATCGTAATCTATTGGAACAGGCGTCTTTCGATGGAGATCGCACTAAGAAAAAAAGCTGAAAGCGAAATGATTAAAGCTATGGATAAGGCAGAGACGGCAACAAAAGCTAAAAGCGAATTTCTTGCAAATATGAGCCATGAGATAAGAACTCCGATGAACGCAATTCTCGGTTTTTCCGACCTTTTGAAAAAAACTGCGCTCTCGAACACGCAGGAATCTTATCTGAACACGATAAAAACAGGTGGAGAGACGCTTCTTAACATAATTAACGACATACTGGACATCTCAAAGATCGAGGCAAATAAACTTGAAATAAATAAAAATTTCTTTGACTTCCATTCTCTAATTTTTGAACTAAAACAGTTTTTCAAAGATAAACTTGAATCAAAGAACCTCGATTTTTTAATTGAAAATCAGAAGGGTCTTCCGCGGATCTTATATATGGATGAATTGAGATTAAGACAGATATTCTTCAATCTGATCAGCAATGCGATCAAGTTTACCGATAAAGGATATGTGAAAATAATATCCTCGTTCAATGATCGCGGTAACGATAAGATAGACCTTATGGTAATTGTCGAAGACACCGGGACCGGCATCAGGAAAGAAGATCAGCAAAAGATATTCGATGCCTTTGAGCAGGCCGGAACAACTTCCAGATCAAAGAAATTTCAGGGCACTGGGCTGGGGCTGGCTATAACTAAAAAGCTCATAGCCCTTATGAACGGCACGATAAGAGTGGAAAGCGAGTTCGGAAACGGCTCGAGATTTATATTGGAATTTTCTGAAGTGATTACAGACAGCGTAACAGCCGATAAGAAAATCATACCCGTTCAGCAAGGCGCAAAAATCACCTTCCCGGGCGCAACGGTGCTGATAGCCGACGATATTGAATCCAACAGGCTGCTTTTGAGAGAGATATGCAAAGGAATGGGAATAGAAACAATGGAAGCTGAGAACGGGCGTCAGGCGATCGAAACTATAAAACTCCACATTCCCGATCTTGTTCTGATGGATGTCAGAATGCCTGAAATGGACGGCTATGATGCCGTTGAAATAATAAAAAAAGATCCGTCACTGAAGAATATTCCTGTGATAGCTGTTACTGCATCAGTTATGTCTTCCGATAAAGCGATGATCGAAAAGGCGCGTTTTGACGGCTACATAAGAAAGCCTGTTATGATTTCGGAGCTGGAGGATAATCTCAAGAAATTCCTGAAATATGAATCAAACAGGAAAACGGAAGAAAAATATGAAGAAATAAAAGATGATCTTAAAGATGTTGAAGATCTTATCAGAGTGCTGGAAAATGAAACGGTCCGCCGGATCGATATAGCTAAAGAGAAACATAATTTTGCGCAGATAAGGAAGCTTTCACAGGACATGAAGAGACTTTCCGAAAAACACAATTCCGTAAAACTTGGATTGTATTCGGACAAATTATTCTCTTCAGTAATGAAATACGATATCGAGGAAATAAAGATAATGCTTAACAATTTCGATGATCTTTTACAGTCCATTAAAAACAGCGGGGGTATAAAATGACAGAGAAAAATTACAAAATAATGGTAATTGACGATTCGCCGAAGAATATTCAGGTCGTTGCGAATTTCCTTCAGAACGAGGGTTATGATCTGTCTTTTGCTTCTGACGGAAAAGAAGCCATGCAGATATTGTCTAAAGAGGATTTCGACCTGATCCTGCTTGATGTGATAATGCCTGAGATCGACGGTTTTGAAGTATGCAGAAAGATCACTTCCGACCCGTCATATAAGAATGTGCCGGTGTTGTTCCTGACGGTCAAAACAGATCCGGACAGTATAATAAAAGGTTTTGAAAGCGGTGGTGTTGATTATATTACCAAACCGTTCAATCCGTACGAACTTCTGGCCAGAATAAAAACTCATTTGAGGCTCAGGTCCGTGCAGATCAAACTTAAAAGTAATAACGAGAAACTAATTGAAGAAATGAGATTGAGGCATAAAACAGAACGGCAGCTTAAGAACCTGAACGCTGAGCTTGAATACAAAGTAAGCGAAAGGACAAAACATATTTATAAGCTCGCCGGCATAATCGATCAACTGTATGAGGATGTTATAATAACTAACAAAAACGGAATAATCGAGTATGTGAACAAATCCTTCGAAAGAAGTACGGGTTTTTCTTCAGATGAAGTTATTGGAGATATACCCAGATTTATGGAAAAGGGAAAGTATTCGGAGAAGTTCTATGATGATCTATGGTCTGCTATAAAAACCGGTAAAACATGGAGAGGTATATTTGATAATGTTAAAAAAGACGGTACAATGTATAAGGAGGAAGTTACAGTAGTGCCGATAATGAATCATGGGGAAGAGCCTGAGGGATATTTTTCTCTAAAACGGCATATATTGTAAAAAATTCCGAAACGAAGATCGGATTTTGAATAAAAATAGCCTGAAAATATTCATTTGACATTGAAAGCATTTTTAATTAACTATCTAAGCGTTTAATTATTCAGCATAAAAGGCATAATGGCGGTCGTTACGGAAATAAAAACAGGCGATT
>JAQVNT010000317.1 GCA_028702975.1 Candidatus Delongbacteria bacterium | reverse complement strand
TTATTATAAGAGGTCTGGCTACAAACGAAATATTCGAGCTCTATGTGGAGGAGCACCTCATTCAGCCTGTATTTATCACGCATCAGCCGCTTGAGACGACGCCTCTCTGCAAGGTGGATTATGAGGATGAAAGGTACCTTCAGAGGTTCGAGCTTTTCATAAACGGGAACGAGTATGCGAATGCGTACAGCGAGTCGAACGATCCCGTATTCCAGAGGAAAACTCTCTACGAACAGTCGCTGAGAAGGAATGTTGACGAGGAAGCCGCCCCGATGGACGAGAATTTCGTTCAGGCGATCGAGACGGGCATGCCGCCTACGGGAGGTCTGGGGATCGGGATCGACAGGATGGTCATGCTTCTTACGGGCGAGAGGTCTATCAGGGATATTCTTCTGTTCCCGACCATGAAACCTGAAAAATAATATAGATAAAATGGTTGACAATTCAACACAAAGTTGTTATTATTAACTTATTGTGAGTGGCGGAAAGAAGGGGAGTCTGTCCGTCGTATTAAATTATATAAAAAAAGAGATGCAAAAGTGCTTAACATTGCTGTTATTGATGATGATATTCTTGCGCTGAGGATCTTCAGAGATCAGCTTGACCACATGGGTTATGCCTGCAAGATATTCAACAATCAGGAATCCGCCATGAATGAAATGGCTAAGTTCGATGTTATCCTTCTGGATTATCATCTGGGGAGAACCAACGGTAAAGACCTTCTCAAAAAGATCAAGGCCCAGTATCCTGACATTATAGCTATTATGATATCGGGATATATGATCGAAAATGTGATAAACAGGGAACTGAGAAATCTTCTCTACGGCTTCTACACAAAACCCGTCGATTTTGAAAAACTCAAAAAAGACCTCGAAGCTATTGACGCCTCCCTTAAGGAAACACCTGAAGTAGTTGAAGAAGCGCCTGTAAAAAGGAAACGCGGAAGACCGAGAAAAAATCCTTTATAAATAATTTATTCGAATATCGATCTGACGAATACTTCGGGATCGAACAATTGAAGATCCTCTTTCTTTTCACCTATGCCTATGAATCTGACGGGAATGTCCATTTCCTGATTTATCGCTATCGTGACGCCGCCTTTGGCCGTTCCGTCGAGTTTTGACAGAACGATCCCTGTTACTCCGGAAGTTTTGCTGAACTGCTTTGCCTGACTCAAAGCGTTCTGTCCGGTCGTCGCGTCTAAGACTAGGAGAACTTCATGAGGCGCGTCAGGATTTAGTTTCTTGAGCACTCGTGATATCTTTTCCAGCTCGTTCATCAGGTTAACCTTGTTGTGAAGCCTTCCCGCAGTGTCGATGAGCACTATATCCGCGCCTCTCGCCTCGCCGGCCTTATACGAGTCGTATGCGACAGCCGCCGGGTCAGAATTCGGCTGATTTTTAATAAAATCGGCACCCGTCCGCTTCGCCCACTCCTCGAGCTGCTCGATGGCGGCCGCTCTGAAAGTATCCGCCGCCCCTATCAGCACCCGCTTGCCCATATTCATGTAATAATGCGCAAGCTTCCCTATCGTCGTCGTCTTTCCGTTGCCGTTCACTCCGACAACCAGTATCACATGCGGCTTCGCCGTGACCTGTACCGGTCCTGAACTTTTATCCAGCATCGAGATGATGACATCATATACAAGCTTTTTGACATCGTTTATATCCTCTCCCTTTGACGATCTCTTCCTCACCTCTCCGATTATCCTTTCCGTCGTCTTAACGCCGATATCGGAGGTGTATAGAGCTTCCTCGAGAGCTTCAAGCGTATCGTCATCCATCCTGCCTGAAAAAACTATCGAACCCAGCTTGCTCAAAATACTGCTCTTGGTCTTTTTTAAAGAACCCGAAAGCTTTTCGAATACTGACGGCTCCGGCTTCTTCTCAACCGCTTCTTCCTTAACATCAGAAAGCTTAATATCCGCCTCTTCAAGATAATCCCTGACACGCTTCCGTTTAAATAATGCCATATAACCCTTCAAATAATTTCAGACTGAAATATAACCAAAAACGCCCGTATAATCAACAGACAGAACTTATGCGTAAATTTTTTGTTGAATAACCTGCGCGGATTTTATACATTTACAGGTAAAAAGGAGACTTTAACAATGAAAAAAATACTGTTCACCATAATACTTTTCGCGATAATACTCTCATGCAATAAGCCGGCTTCAGCCTCAGGCGAAGACGAAATAGTAGCCACCTGGCGCGGGGGAAAGATCACCTTAAAGGAATTTGAGGATTTCGCGCTTTACTTAACCTTTGACTGGGATGTGAGTGCAGCAAAAAAAAGTTCTTTTGAACAAAGAAGAGAAATTCTTACAAAGATGGTCAACTTCAAACTTACTGAATTACTTGCTGACAGTCTTCAGCTTGACACTATGAAGGTCATGAGAGAATCATACAAAAGAAAACTTGGCGGGGTTGCATACTCGCGTCACATAGTTGCTGACAGCATCATAAGAAAAGCTTTCTCTGATAATGAAATAAAGAATATCTACGAAAAGATGC
>JAQVNT010000316.1 GCA_028702975.1 Candidatus Delongbacteria bacterium | reverse complement strand
ATCTATTTCGGGCTTAACAGGGTAATAGATTTTCGCGGATATACCTATACCCATACCTGCCGCGTCTGCAAAATCCCCCATCGGCATGGCAAGCTCCACTCCTCCGTCCCAGGTTATCTTCTTGCTTTCCTGAGCAAAGCTCACTGCCGCAATTATCATAACGGCGAATAAAACGATCTTCTTCATGAAATTTCTCCTTTAAAGATTTAACAATATGTTGAATTGTAACAATTTTTTAATATAAAGTCAACAAAAACAGCTATAAATAAAAAACCCCGGAAGAACCGGGGTTTGTTGCTAAGTCGTAAGCGTTTTACTTCAGGAAGTTCATTGTGTAGATCGCACCGAGTCCGAAAGTATAGTTCGGATTGTCATCTTCGGTAGTAAGATCCATTGCAACTCCTAATAGACCGAAAACATCAAGTTCCGGCATTACATAGTAGTTGAACTGTGCATCAACATCCAGGTAATTGTAAGAATCTTCAGGATAACCTGCAAGATCAGCATCTTCAAGCATCCACATGCCGAAATTAAGTCCGGCTTCAAGATTCATCTGCTCGTTAAAATCTTTAGCGAACATCAAACCTATGTTCATCCATGAATCTTTCCATCCGGCGTCTTCGTTCAGCTGCATTTTGTAGTTTACATAAGGCTTAATCATCATGTTGCCTTCCATCTGGTGCGCATAGCATCCTTCAACACCGAAATACATCGGCAGATCATCAATAGTATCACCGTCGTAAGAAGCCATAACACCCATATCATAGAAGGCGTAAAAAGCCATTCCTTTTTCGAATTTGTCCCAAGGTGTGAGCATGTGCATCTCGATCTCTCTGTTGTCGAATCCGCCGCTGATAACCGCATTCATTCCTGAAGCTGCGATGGCATCTGCATCTTCATCTTGATCAGTTGCGCTTACATAACCATAAGGAAGTTCAACTTTCGCAAAAAGGTTATTCGCGAAATATGCTTTTACTTTTGGGGTTACATAGAAAGTAAGGTCAGATCCGAAGCAGTCACCATTTACCGGAGCATCACCGTCAACTGTATTTTTATACATGTCGTAAGCTACTCCTGCATGGAGGTATAGTTTAAACATGTCGTTGGGTTTAGCTTCGAACTGGTAATCCGCGCCTGGAATTACAAAAGCCATCGTTGCAGAAGTAACATCATCACCGCCTGCATCTACGGTTTCCATTTCATATCCGAAACCCGCTCCAAGCATCAGTTTATTTTTTGTGATTTCCATCTGTGAAAACGCCATTGCTGCGATCATTATCATCGCGATTGTCATAGTTTTTTTCATTTTCTCTCCCTTTTTAATTAGTGTTTGTTTTTTATCAAGGCCGTTTTTTGTTGTTATTTCATCAATTGGAAATCCTGTTCACAAATTGTTCACATTTTTTCCTTAAGGGTATTTTAATACATTAATAAGGCTTTGTCAATAGGTAATTTAATTTTTTTTATGCGTATTTGTGCCTGAAGGGTAAAATTAATTAGTGTATGAGCTAATTATTATTTTGGAAATTTTATATGACCTGCGATCTTTGCCAGCAGAGATCTGGGCATGAGAGACGATACGAACCTCAACAGGTTGGTCTGAGATCCGTATATTGAAATTCTCTTTCTTTTCTTCATGTCCCTGACCGCTTTCTCCACTATCTTGACGGGATCTTCGATCTTTAAGTGATTGACTTTCTTCTCTTTGGTTTTAAAGAACTCCGTCTGCGCGGGACCCGGACAGACCGTCGTTACTGAAATATCCCTTTCCTTCAGCTCTTCTCCCAAAGCATAGGAGAAATTAAGTATAAAGCACTTCGTCGCTGCGTAAACTGAAAAGTACGGAAGCGGCGCGAAAGCGGCTGACGATGCGATATTCGCGATCATTGAGCTTTCAGACATATATTTCAGTAATTTTCTTGTCAGTATAACGGGAGCTTTAACATTCACATCTATCATATCGCTGTAATATTTTTCCTCGCCCTCACAAAATTCTTCGCTGCGCCCGAAACCGGCATTATTGATAAGGACTTTTATGAAAGGCTTTTCTTTCTTTGCCTTCTCTGAGATAATGTTCAGACCTTCTTCTGTTGAGAGATCGGCCGCTATCGGTATTCCCTTCACCCTTTCAAGCATCGACGCCAGTTCATTAAGCTTGTCCTCTCTTCTCGCCACAAGCCATATTTCTTCCAGATCAAGATTTTTTTCAAGTTCCAGAGCGAAAAGCCTGCCGAAGCCCGATGACGCTCCGGTGATCACAGCTATTTTTTTTCTTTCATTAGTCATACTGTCATTCTGAATTTAGTTCATATACTGTTTTGTTATGTCCTCTTTTGTCCCCGGAACAAAGCATCTGAAGTCCGAGAGACTGAGCGTGTTGTTAACCGTGAAGTTTATCTTTACCCAGTTCTTGATAAGCATCTCGTGCAAAAGTCTTTTTTCCGTCTTGTTGAGAAAATTATAAAGCTCTTCGTTAATGGATATGTCAACGACGGAGCTCTGTGTGTTGAACTTATAG
>JAQVNT010000315.1 GCA_028702975.1 Candidatus Delongbacteria bacterium | reverse complement strand
TTCTCAAAATAAACCTTATCCAGCTCGACCTTCTTGGGAATAGTCTCTTCAATATAGACCTTTTCCGGATCTGCACATCCCACATACAACTCGCTGCAGTGTCAGGCCGCGGACCCACAAAACTCATCTCGCCTTTCAGCACATACCCGACTTTCTCACTTGACCTTGACCGCTCAAAAGGTTAAATTATAGTGATAAAACAAAAAGGGCTTTATGGACCAAAAAGAAATGATAGCGAATTGGATCGAATCCGCAGAACATGACCGGACAGCGATGCAACATTTATTCGAGAAAAAAGATTATAGCTGGTCACTTTTTGTAGGACACCTTTATCTTGAGAAACTTCTTAAGGCTTATTTTATATCGGTGAAAAATGAACAGCCGCCTTTTATTCATGATCTGAACAGGATAGCTGAAAAAGCCGGTATTGAATTGACGGATGATCAAAAAAATATACTGGACACTGTAACTACCTTTAATTTAAGAGCAAGATATGCCGATTACAAAGCGGATTTCTACAAGAAATGCAATCTGAAATTTACTGAATTATGGAAAACTAAGATCGAGGAGCTTGCTTTATGGATAAAGACACAGCATTTAAAATAGCCAAAAAGTTCATAGAATACCTGAAAGAAAAGAAATATCAGATAATTGACGCCTATATTTTCGGTTCTTATGCAAAAGGCAGCTTTGGAGAGGATAGCGACATTGATCTGGCAGTAATTTTAAAAACCTGCAAAAATACTTTCGATACTCAGGTTGACCTGATGAAACTCAGAAGAAATTTCGATCTGAGGATTGAACCGCACCCGTTCATAGAGAAAGATATCATCGATAACGATCCTTTCCTGAGCGAAGTCATAAAAACAGGCATCAGAATTTAAAACCCGTCTATACTCGAAATACATCCCCGACCTTCTCACTTGACCTTGACCGCTTAAAAGGTTAAATTTAGAGCTTATGAACATATAATAAACGGGAATGACAATGCCGCTGCCGATAAACATACGCGATCTGATCAACGGAATGTCCATAGAATGGGAAAGACTCGAGTTCAAAGCCGGATGGAATCCAGAATCGGTCATGCACACGATATGCGCTTTTGCGAATGATGTAAACAACTGGGGCGGCGGATATATCATAATCGGGATATCTGAAAAGAACGGGAGAGCCGAACTGCCTCCAATCGGAATAGAACCCGATAAGATCGACGCGATACAGAAAAAACTCCTCGAGATCTGCAGGCTGATAACGCCAGATTACTCCCCTGTGGCAGAGCCAATGCTTTACGAAAAAAAGAACATCCTGGTTATCTGGTGCCCGGGCGGATCAATAAGACCGTATAAAGCTCCAGAAAAACTCGCTAAAAACTCACCTCATTCATATTATATACGAAGATTCTCTTCCACCGTAAAGGTAAAAAACGGGAGCCTGGATGAATCGAACCTGCTTCAGCTTGCCCAAAAGATACCGTTCGATGACAGGATCAATCAAAATGCGGAAATTGAGGATATCAATCTGACTCTGATCAAAGAATACCTCAGGGAAGTAAAAAGCGACCTGTTTAACAGTGCGGAAAAAATGCCTTTTGCCGACCTTTGCAGGCAGATGCAGATTGCGAGAGGTCCTGAAGAATACCTGAAACCTGTGAACATAGGCCTTTTGATGTTCAACACCGATCCCGCCAGATTTTTCAGAGGCGCGATCATAGAGATTGTCGAATTTCAGGATAAGATCGGAGACAAATTCACAGAGAAAATATTTTCCGGTCCGCTCCACCATCAGCTCAGAATGGCTCTGCAATATATAAAGAACTCAGTCATAAAGGAAAGGATCAGAAAAGTTGACACAAAACCCGAGGCGGACAGAATATTCAACTACCCTATGACAGCTTTGGAGGAAGCACTCGCAAATGCAGTCTATCACAGAAGCTACGATAATCAGACAACCATAGAAGTCTCAGTCTTCAAAGACCATATAGATATCCTCTCCTTCCCCGGGCCAATTCCGCCTGTCGGTGATAATGACCTCAAAAAAGAAAGAGTCGTCGTCAGAAATTACAGGAACAGAAGAATAGGCGATTTTTTAAAAGAGCTTGAATTGACAGAAGGCCGCAGCACAGGAATACCGAAGATCAGAACAGCTATGATAGACAACGGATCGCCCGAGCCTGAATTCCATACCGACGATGACCGCACGCACTTCCTGACCGTCCTCCCCGCGAACATGGAGGCTTATGAGGATGATGCTGATGAAGATACGATTGATGATACAGACAAAAATGAGCGGGTAAATGAGCGGGTAAATGAGCGGATAAATGAGCTTAAAAAAACGGAATTACAAATTCTTTCGATCCTGAAAGAGAACCCTAGTATAACTCAGAAGGATATTTCTGAAAAGACAAAGTTGAGCGAACAGCATATCAGAAGAATAATTAAGTCTTTAAAAGATAAAAACATAATTAAGAGAATCGGTTCTGCTAAAACCGGTCACTGGGAAGTAATTTAACTTACCTCTT
>JAQVNT010000314.1 GCA_028702975.1 Candidatus Delongbacteria bacterium | reverse complement strand
TTTCACCGAACTGGCTCCTGTGGCATTCGTCAAAAATAAAAATTATGCGCTTATTAGAAACATCGCCGAGCCTGTTGTTGAATTTGACCCTGCTGACCGCATTGTTGAGCTTCTGGATCGTTGTTATGATAAGCTTCGTCTTTTCGTCCGAAAGCTGTTTAACGAGCTTTTTTGTGTCATCTGTGGCATCAACGGAGCCTTTCGAGAATTTGTTGAACTCTTTCATTGTCTGGAAGTCGAGATCTTTCCTGTCAACGACGAAGACGACCTTGTCAACATCCTTGTCTGCGGTGATTATCTGGCTGGCCTTGAATGAAGTGAGCGTTTTACCTGATCCTGTCGTGTGCCAGATATAGCCGTTCCGGTCAACTTTTCCGGCTACGCGCTTGATTATCTTTTCAGCCGCGAAATACTGGTACGGCCTGAGCACCATTAAGAATTTATCCGATTCGTTCAGGACTATGTATTTTGAGATTACCTTAGCGAGATGGCATTTTTCAAGAAAAATATCCGCGAATTCGTTCAGCCTGTTGAATTTAGTGTTCTTTTCATCCGTCCAGCTGAAGCTCTGCTTGAAGTTTAGTGTCCTGTTGTTCGCGAAATATCTTGTGTTGACCCCGTTCGAGATGATGAAAAGCTGCAGGTATAAGAACAGTCCCCTGAACGAATGGTCTTTGTAGCGGCATATCTGATTAAAAGCTTCCTTAAGTTCGATGCCGCGCCTTTTTAGCTCGATCTGGACGAGCGGCAGCCCGTTTATCAGGATAGTCACATCGTAGCGGTTCTTGTACCTTTCAGCCATGTTTATCTGGCTTGAGACCTGAAACTCGTTCTTGCACCATTCTTCGGTGTTGAAAAATTCAATGTAGGAAAGGGTATCGTCGTCTCTGTAAAGCTCGAACTTGTTCCGCAGCTTTTTCGATTTGTCGAATATCGTTCCGCCGTCCAAGTGATTGAGTATCTTATTAAATTCTGATCTGGTGAAAGTGGTCTTATTGTGCTTTTCGAGCTGGGACTTGAAGTTCGCCGTCAGGTCTTTTTCGTCATGTATAGTAACTCTATCATAGCCCTGAATTTGCAGCTGCTCGATGAGTTTTTTCTCTAAAGTCGCTTCCGATTGAATGCACATTCGCGCCAAAACCTCTTTGTTTCCGATATTAATAACTGACAAAGAATATATTTCAAGTATTTTATTTAGTCAAAGGAATTAATAATGAAAAAGGGCGGTAAAAAACCGCCCTGAGAGTTTAGTACTCCAGAAAGCCTTTCATGGCTTCTTTCATGTACCAGTGATCGTCAACTCCGGCAGTCTCGCGCGCCGAGTGCATGGCCAGCATTGCGTTGCCCACATCGACCGTTCTGATCCCGAGATTTGACGCTATCATGGAGCCTATAGTGCCGCCGCCCCTAACATCCGCTCTGTTCACGAATTTCTGATAAGGAATCTTTTTGTCTGCGCAGATCATTTCAAATATCCCGGATGATTCCGCGGTCGTTGCATAATTCGTGTTGGCATTTATCTTTATGACAGGTCCTTTGTTTAGAAAAACTTTATTCAGGCTGTCGAACTTCCCTATATAGTTGGGATGAACAGCATGCGCACCGTCCGCGCTCATGTAATAAGACTGGGCTATCGCGCGCAGAAAATCCTCCTTTTTAGGTCCGCAAAGTCTTTCAAGTACGTCAGCTGTGAAAGAAGATTTACCGCCGTTTGTAGTAGATGAGCCGACTTCCTCATTATCGTAAAGCGCAGCAATAACTGTAGTATCCGAAGAAGCAGCTTCAGTGATCGCAGCCACAGACGCGTGCACCATGGATTTATTGTCAATGCCCCTGTTCGTAAGGAATTCTCCGTTCTCTCCCCAGATAAGACCTTTCTGTACAGCATAAAGTTCAAGGTCGTAATTGACTATATCTGCCTCTTTAACTTTAAGTTTCTTCGCTATAAGACCCTTTATCAGATCGTCGCTTACTGTTTTGTCCGTCAGTCCCATTACAGGCACTAAATGCTCCTGGGGGTTCAGGTTGTTTACAGTATTAACATCTCTATTATAATGTATCGCGAGCTGAGGTATCATTAAAACCGGTTTTTCCAGATCGACAAGAACGATCTCATGTTTCCTTCCTTTTTTCAGAACGACTTTTCCGGCAAGTGAAAGCTCCCTGTCCAGCCAGCTCGCATAAATAGGACCGCCATAAATTTCAACGGAAAGCTGAATGTAGCCTTCTTTTACATGGACCGATCTTGGTTTGAGCTTTAGTGAAGGCGAATCGGTATGTGAACCGATAATACGAAAACCTGAAAGTTCCGGATCTTTTTTTCCTACTATCCCTGCTATCAGTGCAGATTCATGCCTGACAACATAGAATTTATCACCTTTTTTCAGTTTCCATGCATCTTTTTCGAATAATTGTTTAAACCCTTTTGACCTCAGTATCTTTTCCGCCTGTACGACGCAGTGTGACGCAGTAGGAGAAGCATCGATGAACGAATTTAGCTCCTGTGCGAATCCTCTTGT
>JAQVNT010000040.1 GCA_028702975.1 Candidatus Delongbacteria bacterium | reverse complement strand
ACGACCTTTTTATCCGCGCCTGACGACCTTATCTCCGCAACGGCATTTTCGATAGCTTTATTCGAATTGTCGATTATAGCCTGAGCCTTTCTCGCCGCTTCTTTTAAGATCTTCTTCTCGTTCTTTGAAATATCGTCGAATTTTTTGTTGTACATCTCTTTCAGTTCGGTAAGCTGCTGATTTACAGACTTAGACTGCCTGAGCAGATTGTTGTAGTTCGTAATCTTTTCATCAAGCTCGGAGATCAAACCCTCAAGATCCTCTTTTTCGCTTGAAAGATGCTTCCTTGCCCTGTCGATTATATACTGGGGGAGCCCGTGTCTTTTGGAAATTTCGAATGCGTAGCTCGATCCCGGAATGCCTGACCTGAACCTGTATGTCGGAGTTATGTTCTTTTTGTCGAACTCCATCGAACCGTTCTCTACACCGGCTGTTTTGTAGGCGAAGGATTTCAGTATCCCCTGATGAGTTGTAGCTAGTGTTATGTACTTCCTTTTGGTCAGCTCTGTAAGGATAGACATCGAAAGGCTTGCTCCCTCTGCGGGGTCCGTCGATGCACCGATCTCATCGAGAAGAATTAGTGTATCTTTATTTTTCGCCTTAAGTATCCTGGAAACTTTGCTTATGTGCGAGCTGAAAGTTGAGAGGTCGTTCTCTATGGACTGACCGTCGCCTATGTCTGTGTATATCTCCGAAAATACGCCTATATTTGAATTGCTCTGAGCCGGAACATGCATACCAGCCTTGACCATTATACAGATGAGTCCGACGGTCTTGAGGGCCACCGTTTTTCCGCCTGCGTTCGGGCCTGTTATCACGAGCGTGTTGTACTTCTCTCCGATTTCAAGGTCGAGAGGGACGACGCCTTTTTCCCCGTGGGTATCGAGCAGGAGCGGATGGCGCCCGAAGTATATGTTCACAATATTCTTATTGTTCACTTTAGGATGGGCGCAGTGGTATTTTCCGCTGAACCTGGCTTTGGCATAAATGACATCCGTTTCCGCAAGTATCTCAAGGTTATTCTGAAGCTCGTTCTTTATCCCGAAGACCTGTGTAGAAAGCGCCCGGATTATCCTTTCGACCTCCTTGCGCTCCTGCCTGACCAGCTTTTCGAGTTCCGCATTGATCTCGATCGCCTCGTAAGGCTCTACGAACACGGTGCCGCCCGTCGCGCTCTCGTCGTGAACGATCCCCTTCACTTTGTTTCGTCTGTCCGCACGGACAGGTATGACGAACCTGCCGTCCCTGATCGTTATCTCTCCTTCGCGCGTATATCCGGCATGCGTATATGCGTCAAAGATCTCGGCAGTCTTCTTCCTTATCCTGTTGTGAGCCGTCTGGATCGAATTTCTGACGCTTTTGAGCTCCTTTGACGCCCCGTCCGGCACATGTCCGTCCTCGTCAACCGATCTTGAGATATTCTCCTCGACATCTTCGAATATCTCAAGCTCTCCGCAGATCTCGTACAGGCCCGTGTAAGACTCTCTCTTTGAATGCAGCAGAGAGAACACTCTTCTGGCTACTCCCATCGTCACCGCGATGTTGTAAAGGTCTGTCGGTTCCATCAGCTGGTCGGGCCCTCTCAGATGATCCAGAGCGAATGCAATATCTTTTATACCGTGTATAGGAAAGTCCGACTCGCTCAGAAGCCTTTTCATTTCGCTGACGAGGTCTAATGAAGAAAGTATGACCGGCATTTCATCAGTCAGTTCCAACTCGTCAATATATCTTCTTCCCTGTTCCGATGAAGCAAAGGATTTCAGCCTGTCCCTGACCGCATCGAACCCGAGAACTTTTTCAGTAAAAACATCTTTCATATTTTTATTTGTTCCCCGTTACCATTATGCTTAGTAGCTTTTCGGTGAATCCTTCGGCAGAACTATAATTACATCCGCCTTGTGCTTATATGATTCCGGACTCTGATTCAGATTCTCCTCGTCAACAACGGTGATCGAATACACCTTCAGATCTTTATTCAGCAGCTTCAGATACCACATTATTCCTTCGTAATTGTATGAGTGATAGCTGCCGTTAAATTGAAAGAAAAGTTCGCCTTTCTTCATGTTTCTAAAAATGAACTGAGACATTGTCGCGTCTTTAATTGCCTGCGCTTTAGCGAGATTCACCGGATCCATTTTTACATGCCCTGAACCGCCCATTCCTCCCATACTCTTTATCATCATTTTATAGCCCGAAAGCTCGGGATCGAATTTAACGGGAAAGTCTGCGATGTAAGTTTTAGCTTGTTTGGAAAGTTTATTTAAGGCTTCAAATCCGCCGTAGTTAACCATGCTCGCGTATCTTCTGGGAATGTTGGTGGCGATAAACCTGAGCTTCTTTTCCCTTGCGAACTGAAGGATCGGTTTATAGTCCGTCTTGTAATTGGGCCACAGTCTCGCGTCTGCCTCGAACTTGGAGTCGTCGAAGAAACCTGCAAGATACTCGTCAATTACCAGCTGATTATCCGATTCGAACATCTCGGCGCCGATGACCAGTTTCCCGCCTTTGGCCGCGTGAAGGTCCTTGATTATCTGAAGTTCTAGATCATGCGACGCTTTGCTGTTGTGCGTCTCGCCGAAGAAAACGACCTCGGCTCCTGTGGCTCTTTTCACTACTTCAGCGTAGTCTATCGGCTTTAGGTCGGCGTCGTAGATCCTGTATGAATTATTCTGCTGTGCGGTCATAGTCACGCTCCAGATCATTATTAGTATTGCCGCGATTCTTTTCATTTTATCCCCGAATTAATTTAATTCAAATTACCTGAAGTACACTCTGGGCACCCGGTTCGAGATCATGGTTAGAACCTCGTAGGGTATTGTGCCGATCTTTTCGCACAGCTCCTCCAGCCTGAGTTCGTCCGCATCATGCCTGCCGAATAAAAGAACATCGTCGCCGTTAAAAGCTATCCCGTCAGGCCCCAGATCGACCATCATCTGATCCATACATACATTGCCGACCACAGGATACCTGCGGCACCTGATCATAACTTCGCCCCTGTTGGATAAAAGCCTGTTGTAGCCGTCTCCGTAGCCTACGGGCAGAGTCACGATCCTGGTTTGCCTGGCGCTTGTGTAAGTGTGGTTATAGCTCACTCCTGTCCCCGACGGAATGACCTTGAAGTATGAGACTTTCGTTAAAAGCGACATTACGGGCATAAGCTCACCTTTGAAACCTTCAGGCAGATCAGAGTAGCCGTAGAGCATCAGTCCCGGTCTTACCATATTGAAATGCGAGTTCTTGAAATTTATTATGCCTGCAGAGTTCGCGCAGTGTGTATATTTTGATCTCAGACCTTTCTTGTCCATCATTTCGAGAATCTCTTCAAAACGACTGATCTGAATTTCCGTGAATTCTTTATCGCTATCCGACTTTGCAAAGTGGGTAAATACCCCTTCGACGGCAATATTCGGTGAACCGAAAGTATCCTCTATGAATTTTTCTGAATTATACCAGTGAACTCCAAGCCTCTCCATGCCTGTATCGACCTTTATGTGAACTTTTGCGTTCTGTCCCAGCTCCTTAGCAGTCAGGCTTATCGCTCTCGTTTTGTCTATCGATGAAGTCGTTATGTCAATATTATACTTAATAAAATCGGGAATCTGCTCAACATTTATGCCTCCCATGACCAAAATCGGTGTTTGAATTCCGTTCTCGCGCAGGTAAATACCCTCTTCAAGAAAAGCCACGCCGAAATAGTCAACGCCGAGATCGATCAGTTCATTCGCCACTTCGAGCATACCGTGACCGTAAGCATTCGCTTTGATGATTCCCATGACCTTGACATCACCGCCTGTGAAAGTCTTAACGATCTCATAGTTGTTGCGCAGGTTCGAGAGGTTAATTATCGCTCTCGTCGGCCTGTTCTTGTATGCCTGAATTTGTCTGTTCATATCTATTTCCCTATGCAGAATTTGCCGAAAATATTGTTGATGATATCGAGGCTCGTAGTCTCGCCTGTCAGCTCGCCGAGAGTGTCTAGCGCCTGCCTGAGATCGAGGATCACTACCTCGTTCGTCTGCGATTCATTTATCGAAACTTTGGCCTGATCGAGCTGAGACGCTGTTTCTTTCAGGATATTCAGATGCCTGAGATTCGAGATATAATAAGGCTGATAAGTCATATTCTCATCAATTACCGACTTAACTATCAGATCCTTGAGCTCATCTATTCCCTGCCCCGTTTTACAGCTGATCTTAACAGAGCCTTCCGATACGCTCAGGTCTTTCAGGTCGCATTTGTTATAGACCCTGATCAGATTCTTTGCTTCGATCTGAGGCACATTTCCCGCATTCGTTGAATCAATGACCTGGAGCACGATCTCCGCCTCCTCCAGTATCTTTCTCGATCTGCTGATACCCTCATTTTCGATCACATCCGAAGTTTCCCTTATCCCGGCGGTGTCGAACAGCCTCAATAGATAACCGTGTACTTCGATCTTCTCCTCGATAGTATCCCTTGTTGTGCCTGCTATATCTGTGACGATAACCCTGTCGGATTTGAGCAGCCTGTTCATGAGCGAAGATTTACCCACATTGACCTCGCCTGCCAGAGCGACCTTGATGCCGTCTTTGAATATCCTGCCTGTTTTATAGCCCTGAATAAATTTCGAGATCACTTTAAGCGCATTGTCAACCTTACCAGATATTTCCTGCCTGGGAGTGAATTCAAGGTCTTCATCCGCGAAATCCAGTTCCAGCTCGAGTATAGTGATAAGCTCAACGAGCATGTCGTTTATTTTCTTCAGCTCCTGTGACAGGCCGCCCTCGAGCTGCTCTTTTGAGGCTGTATAACCGGCTTCGCTTTCCGCATTGATAAGATCGATCACAGCCTCGGCCTGAACGAGATCCATTTTCCCGTTCATGAAACGCCTCTGCGTGAATTCGCCCGGCTCGGCCTCTCTGACGCCTTTTACCTCGTACAATGCTTCAAGTATCTTTTTTACGATGATCGGCGAACCGTGACAGAAGATCTCAGCCGATTCCTCGCCGGTGTATGAGCGGCCTTCTTCGAAAAACACTACTGTGACTTCGTCAATGAATTCACCCTCGTTCACGAACTGTGAATAATACAGTCTATTGTACTCTGCTTCACTCCCGATCCTCTTTGAAGTCAAAAACTTTTTGACAAGTTCGGCGCTTCCTTTTCCCGAAAGTCTGATGACCGATATTCCCGCTTTTCCAGGCGCGGATGCCAATGCCGCTATTATCATTTTTTACCTTTTTACAAATTCCTTAATCTTCTTCGCCGCCTCTTCGATCTCCTCAACCGGTCTGGCTATATTGAACCTGACGAACTTCCTTCCTTCGTCAGAGAAGTGAATTCCGGGCACGGTCGCGACTTTCTGTGTATCGTAAAGATCCATCGAAAATTTCAGGCAGTCTTTGAATTGTTTAGGCAGTTTTGCCCAGATGAAGTATCCGCCTTCGATATTCTGCATTTCGAACCCGCAGTCGTTAAGTTTTCCGCTCAGGAGCCCGAATGAAGTTCTCATTTTCTTGCGAAGTCCTGTAACATATTTTTTGCCGAAGTCATGCTTATCTAGATACAGTGCTATCGATTCCTGAAGTATCGATGGAGAACTCAGCCCTGTGTAGTCGTGGATCAGCCTCATTTCCGCAATGTGTTTCTTTGAGCAGATCAAATAGCCCACACGCCAGCCTGTGACCGACAAAAGTTTCGAAAAACTGTTCACATAGAAAAAATATTCGCTTTCAAAAAGCGGCAGGTATGGTTTCTTGTTGAAATAAATTTCGGAATATACGCAGTCAGCAAGCACGAAAACTTTATGCTTTTCCGATATTTCCCTTAGCCGCATAAACTCTTTTTCGGTCCAGATCTTACCATACGGATTTCCCGGCGAGTTTACGAAGATGAGTCCGACCTTATTTTCAACAACGGTCTTTTCGAGCTTATCAAGATCAATAGAAAAATCTTTTTCAAGAGAAAATGACACATATTTTCTGCCGAAGATATCGGGAAGCCTCGAAAAGCTCTCATATACGGGATCGAATCCGAGTGCGGTTCTGTTTTTCGGCATGATGTTGTTCAGGTATGTGAAAATAAGCGAGATAGCCTCGGTCGCTCCATTCGTCACCATGATATTTTCTTCAGTATAAGGAGCGTATTTGTCTTTTAAAAGCCCCACGAGTTTTATATTTCCGTTGGACGGCGCATACTGGTGGATATTTTCTGAAGAGATCCAGTTTAGTGTGTCTATGAGTTCTTCAGGAGGTGCGAACCCGGGCAGTCCCTGTGCGAGATTGATCCCGCCGTAAGTTTTTACTTTGTTGCTCATAAGACTTATGTAAGATAATTTTTCCAAACATTCCTCCGCTGTTCAGTTCATCTGTGCATATCAGATAAATATAACAAATCCCCGCCGTTTATCAAATATCTAAACTTCGATTTTGCTTTTATTTTCTTTACTAAACTGTTATATTTTAATATATTGTCCCGCGCGCACCTTACACACTTGGTGAGGAACGCAGGGAACGAAATACGAACTCTAAAAAGGGGCATATGGATCTCTTCAGTGATGTAATAGGTCAGAAGAACATTACTTTGAGCTTGTCGGGAGCTGTTTTAAACAACAAGCTTCACCACGCCTATCTTTTCACAGGGCCCGCAGGAGTCGGAAAAGAAGCCGTAGCTCTTGAGCTGATTAAGATCGTCAACTGCACCGAGAACAAAGGTAATCTCGGTTATTGCGGAAAATGCCCTTCATGCATTCAGTACGGATCATTTTCATCGGACGATCTTCTTTATATTTTCCCGTCCATAAACAAAGCTTCAGACTCTGACAAATCTCTAAAAGAAAAATCAGTCATGATCGGCTCGGAGCTTAAAGAAAAGGCAAAACTTAAAGGATATTACAAATTCAATTTCAGATCAGGCCGTTATGTGACGCTTCCGCAGATCGATGAGATCAAATTCTTCGCAAGGTTCAATTCTATAAACAGGTCAAGAAAATTCGTGATAATATCACAGGCCGAACTGATGAACAAAGAGGCTCAGAATTCACTTCTTAAGATATTGGAGGAACCGCCGGCCGATCTTTATTTCATTCTAATTTCTGAAAATCCTTCGGTGATCTTAGATACGATCAGATCAAGGTGCCTGAACATAAATTTCCCTCCGCTGAACGATGAAGACATAAGGGAATATCTCCGCAGGTATTATCCCGGCACAGCCGATGACGCCGCCGGGGACCTTGTAAAGAATTCGTTCGGAAGCACGGACACTCTGAGAAAGCTGAACTCGGATTCGGGAGACGGGCTGAAGGAACTCACGGAAGACCTTAAAACGATATTTTCAAAGTCGCTTCCGCCGGATACTACCAGGCTGATCGATACATTCATAGAACAGATAAAAGAACTTTCGGATGCTGAGACGGACTACATTTTCAGAAAAACGCTCAACAGCCTCATTACAGAAACTTTCGGGCAGGAAAAGAAGCTCTCGCTAAAGTCCAGATCCGTCGTCATGACAGATTTTGAGAGGTTCGCGGTAATGTACAGACGGAATGTAAATCCGAGGCTTCTGCTCATAAACTTATACTTAAACTTCAGAGAGGAATATAAAAAGTGGCAGATGATACAGAAAGAGATATAACGACAGATATTATTTCACCGACAACCGATACTTCGGAGCTGACGACCGAGGACAGGAAGGAATTTCTTATTGAAACGAACTTCAAGGGTGTAAGGAAGCACTATTTTCTTAATCCTAAAGCCATCCCTCTGAAAGTCGGAGAATATATCATTGTTGAATACGAGGAAGGCGAAGATATGGGCATCGTAAGCGGCATTACGGTCAAGCAGCTTAAGAGAGAGAATATCGACATCGCCGGCAATATAATTCGTAAAAGCAACCAGATAGACATCCGCAGGCTTGAAGAAAACCGCAAAATAGAGGATGGGATCCTTGTCAACGCAAGAAAACAGTCTAAAAAACTCAGCCTCGAAATGAAGTTTATCGACATAGAATACAAGTTCGACAGAAAGAAGCTGGTTTTCTATTTTACAGCGGACGGCAGGGTCGATTTCAGGGAGCTTGTAAAAGTGTTCGCTTCCGAGTACAAGACAAGGATCGAACTAAGGCAGATAGGCGTGAGAGACGAGGCGCAGAAGATCGGCGGAATCGGCATTTGCGGAAGGGAGCTTTGCTGTTCGCAGTTCCTTACGAATTTCGTCTCGATCAACGTCTCGATGGCAAGAGACCAGAACCTGTTCGTTAAACCGGAAAAATTCTCCGGAGCATGCGGCAAACTTCAATGCTGCCTTAAATTCGAGCATGATTTTTACCTTGAGCAGAAAAGCGGAATACCCGACACGGGATCTGTCATACAGACAGACAAGGGCAAAGCCACTGTCTCGATAATCGACGTCTTCAACGGCACGATAACTCTTGATTTTGAGAACGGAGACACCGTTGTAATGCAGAAAGAAGAACTGGTAAAAAAACTGTCCAAGATCTACAAAGTTATAAAAAACAGCAAAGACGACCATGCCGGCAACGGCTGTAACGGATGCCCGAAAAGTAATTTTTTGAATTACGACGGTAACGAGGGTAAGGAAAAAATGGTTCAAACCGATAAAAAACGGCAGAATAAATAGCGGGGCGATCATGTCTAAAAAATCCGAAATACAGAATTTCATAAAGATCAGAGGCGAAAAGGACTACATTGACTCGCTTCTGAGATCTGACAGGATCATTTACGGAGAATTCATTAATTCGCTTATCTACTACGAAAGCAACACTCTTCTTCCAAAGACCGGAATACTTATTCAGGAGGATGACGAGCTGGTTTTTTACGGCGCCAAATCTCTGCTCGAAAGAGAGTTTCTGCTGAAATTTCCTTACGAGAACATCTACCTGTCTCAGAACAGCGGGTTTTCGATCAGCTTTATATATCAGGAATTCGACAAGAAAAAAGACAAATGCAAATTCAGCATATCGTGGGAAGACTACATAACGAAGAACATCAAACCTGATTTTGTTTACAGGATGTCGGTCAAGATCAAAGACAGACTGATAAAAAGGGCATCAGCGTTCATAAAGCAGAACGACACTTCCAGACAGGCTTACTATTACTATAACAGAGTTCTTTCGGAAAAGATCGACGACATAACTTTCATAATCGACTTCATTTCCCTGCTCAAATACGAAGCTGAGTCAGAGTGTGAAGGCTTTGTGGAGATATACGATAATATTATCGAGAAAAAGATAGTTTACCTCACGGATATTTACCCTAAACATAAAGATATCATCGAAAAAAGACTGAGGACGAAAAAAGATTTTAGCCTTTCAAAGCATGTGCCGAGAAGCAGAGATATCGATCCCGAAAGCATCCCTGAAAAGGATATCGATCTTGAGAAACTTTTATCTGTTAAGGGCGTTCAGAAGTTCGTGGACGACAGGATAAGGGAAGGGGTGGAAAAGATAAAAGAGCAGCTGCTTAACGATTATCATGATAAGATCGACGAATACGCCAATAAGATCGAGCTTGAAAAACAGATCTACAGGGAGATAATAAAAGACAATATCAAACTTGGGGATATAGCGGACCTAAAAGAGCCCGACTGCGATAAACTCATAGACAGAATAACGAATTTTTACTACAGGTATAAGCTGCTGAACGAAAAGCTTCCCGATAATTTTACAATAGAAATGAGAAGCCCCGATAAGGGTAAAAATCAACTTCTTATGCTTATTGAGGGAATGAGCGAAAAGTATCTGAAGATAGTTGATCCCTATTTCTTCCCTTCCGAACTTGAACTTCTTATGGGAATTCCAGACGATATAGACATCAGGATCATTTCTTACGCCCTTATGACCGATGAGTACAAAGATAAACTGGCTGTTTTTAAGAAAAAGCTGCAGGAATTCAGAGATCAGAGATTCGGGAGCGTGGAAGTAAAACTGATTAAGTTCGCCAACAGAACCCAGACACCGATACACGACAGAGCGCTTTTCTCTCAGGACTGGGGCTTAAGCTTCTCCAATTCGCTCTCTCAGATCGGATCGAAACACGACATAGTTGTGCGGAGAATTCTGTCAAAAGAAAGGGAAACAACGGACTTCGATGATTTCTGGTTTGTCGGAAATGAGGCTAAAAGAGGCGGAAAAACACTTAAGATAAATGTTGTTGAATTATAA
>JAQVNT010000313.1 GCA_028702975.1 Candidatus Delongbacteria bacterium | reverse complement strand
TAGCAGTCGTGATCGTGATCGTGGCTGCACGGGCTGCCTGATGAAGTCAGCTCTTTTTTCAAATACGATGATACCAGAAGCTCAGGTTCCAAATAATCTATTCCAGTGAAGACTTCAATATTATTTTCGGCGAAAAGACTCATAGCTTTCTGACCCATTCCTCCTGCTATCACCGTACTTACTCCCATATCCGCAAGAAATTTGGGATAAAGTCCCGGAACATGTTCGGGAGGAGTAACGAATTCGTTTTTCAAAATTGAATTGCCATCAACTTCGATGATCGCGAATTTCTCGCAGTGTCCGAAGTGCTCACACAGTTTACCGTTCTCAGTAGGTATCGCAAATAATTTTCCCATTTTCCACCTCTTATTCATAACAATTTAGTTTGAAGTTCATTATAAAAGGAGAAGGGGCGTCAAAGAACGCCCCGTCCTTTTATTCGTCTTTCGTTTCCGAAAGTCTTTTTTCAAGAGCCGACATCTGATCCTTTAGAACCCTGATCTCGTTCTCGAGAAGTGTTTTTTCGGACACTTCAGGATATGCGGGTGAAAAACTCCTTCCATATCCGCGGCCTCTTCCGTAGCCGCGTCCGAATCCTCTTCCGCGTCCGCCCTCTGCAGTAAATCCGGGTTCGTTATATCCGGCGCAGTATCCGAGCGCTCTTCCGGTCATTGGTCCGGCTCCGTTTGGTCCGGTTCTGTCTCCTCTTGGCATAGTTACCTCCTTTTTCCGCAACATCTTCCGTGCCCGAATCCACCCGCGAGGTTCATCAGTTCGCCCGAACCGCAGGACGGGCATCGTTTGATGTCGTCTTCTATATTAATATTGAACATATGTCCGCAATTTCTGCATTTGATAAGGTTCTGTCTGAAATGTATGTTCCCGCCGTCGATCACGAGCATTTTGCCGTTCACCAGCATCTCGCAGATCTTTTTTCTCGATGTTTCGATCAGCCTTGTAAATGTGGGCCTTGAGATCTCCATTTCGTCTGCCGCTTCTTCCTGGCTCATTCCTTCAAAATCCGAAAGTCTTAGGGCCTCGTACTCATCAAGAGACAGAACTACTTTATCCATAACTCTACCGGGTACTCCAACAGCTTTGAACTCCGTAAAGACGGGCGGTTCTTTTATAAGTCTGTTCTTTTGAGGTCTCGGCATATTGGTCTCCTTTTAACCGTTCAGAGGGTAATATAATGAACAAATGTTCAAAATGCAAGTATTTTTTATAAAATTTATAGGACTCTCAGAACAAGGCCTTTGAGATATTCGGTCTCGGGTACGGACACGCTTACGGGGTGATCGGAAGCCTGATGCATCTGTTCAATTATACGGACAGTTCTTTTTGCGTCTTTGGCTGAGTAGGCTGTCATTTCCTTGAACATATCCATTGTAAAATTTCCCGAGCAGGAGAATGTGAAAAGGTATCCGCCGGGCTTAAGAAGTTTCATCGTGTTGAAATTCAAATCTTTATAAGCTCTTAACGCCCTTATCTCGTCCTTTTTGCGGGGCATGAGCTTGGGCGGGTCGAGAATAATGATGTCGTACTGTTTGCCGGCTCTGTAAAGTTCGCGGATATACTCAAAGCAGTCTTTCTCGACCGTCTCGGGAGCTGCAAAACAGTTGAGCTCAAAATTCGCTCCGGCCCCGCGCAAAGCACCGGCGGATGAATCGCAGAGGCACACCTCTGCGCCCGATGCGGCAGCCGTCAGCCCGAACCCGCCTGTGAAGCAGAAGAGATCGAGAACGGAATCATTTGGCTTAACATATTTTCTCAAGAGCATCCTGTTGGTCCTCTGGTCCGTATAGAATCCCGTCTTCTGCGAAGTTATATCAACAATGTATTTTATTCCGTTCTCGACTACTTCTATCCGTTCGGGCAGGCTGCCGTACAGTGCGCCGGCAGAATCCTTCAGTCCCTCCATCCGCCTGCCGTCCCCGTCGCTTTTCTCATAAATGCAATTCACCTCAGGCAAAAGCTCCCTGAGTACTTCGGCTATGATCCCTTTATCCCTGTCCATTCCGGATGTGTGGGACTGGAGCACAAGTGTGCCGGCGAACCTGTCAACTATCAGCCCGGGCAGAAAGTCCCTTTCAGAAAAAATGAGCCTGACAGCATTCGTTTCGTCACCGGTCATATTTTCTCTCAAATTCAGAGCGTCAGAGATCTTATTCCTGTACCATTCCCGATCTACTTTTACATTTTCATCCCATTCAAGAAGCCTGATCAGAATTCCGGATGTGGGGTTGTAATGCCCGTAAGCTATGAACTTTCCGTCATGGGCGCATACTTTTATTATCTCTCCGGGACTTATACCGCCGTCAAGTTTCTCCACGGCTCCCGAAAAAATGTACGAATGCCTGTTCAGCGGCTGTTTTTCCTTTCCCTTCGATAGTATTGCGGTCTTCATTTATTCTCCGCTTAAAATGTGTAAGTCATTCCTATAACCGCGTAATTGATCAGCGAAAAGGTATAGACCTCGTCGTTGTCAGCTCCGCCCTCGAGTAACCTGTAGCCGCCTTTTATCATTACATGTTCGCCTGCTTTGTATGTCATAG
>JAQVNT010000312.1 GCA_028702975.1 Candidatus Delongbacteria bacterium | reverse complement strand
ACTGTATCTTCCTCGAAGTCTTATTCAGCTCCGAAGCGAGCTCCATCACCTTAAAAATGATCGGGCTTGTGACATGGTAAGGCAGGTTTCCGACGATCTTGACATTATCCTCGCTTATGTTTTTCTCAAAGTCGAATTTTAAAAAATCTTCGTTGAATAGATCGATATTTTCTTCGCCGATCTTCTCGTTCAGACCTTCTATCAGCCTCTGATCTATCTCGACCGCGTACAGCTTCTTAACCCTGCCCGAAAGCCTCGAAGTCAGAGCCCCTCCGCCCGGTCCGATCTCGAGAACAGTATCATCGGGTTTCAATTCGAATGAGTCAACTATTTTTGAAATAAAATATTCATCCTTAAGAAAGTTCTGTCCGAGCGATTTTTTCATTTTAAGATAAGTCATATCAGCCTTAGTAGTGTTTATAGAAGAGCGAAATTATAATTATTACGACTATCGTGTAGAAGAAGGGCTTTATGAATTTTACGCCGTTCTTTATAACCATCTTTGACCCGAGCGTAGCTCCGACTATCTCACCGGCCGCCATAACGAAACCCGGAATAAAAACCATTTTTCCGCCGATCGCGAAGAATGTCAGCGCGGTTATATTGCTGGTAAAATTCATGACCTTAGTGTAGGCGGTCGCTTTCACCATCTCGTGACCCAGAAAAAATACGATCAGGATCACCCAGAACGCTCCCGTCCCCGGCCCGAAATACCCGTCGTAAAAGCCGATGAGCAGACCGAAGATCACATAGAACCATTTTGTGCTCATCCGCTTTTCCCGTTCTATCTCCCCCGCCTTCGGCGACACGAGCAGATAAACGAGCACGCCCATTAAAAGGAACGGAATAAGCTTCTTTAAGAACTCGTTGCTCGTTATCTGAACCAGCACCGTTCCGGTCGCGGCTCCGATGAAAGTGAAAATGATCCCGATGCGGGCGGTCTTCAGGTCGGCCTTTCCGCCTTTAACATAATGATATGACGAAGTTATCGACCCGAAGCTGGACTGAAGTTTGTTCGTACCCAGAGCCATCTGAGGCGGAAGACCCGCAAGAAGCAGTGCAGGCAGAGTAATAAGACCTCCCCCGCCCGCGACAGAGTCAATAAAACCCGCCGCCGCGCCTGAGAGAAACAACAGAAAATATGTAAGCATCGAGAATTCCATGATACCTCAATTAAAGTCGGGTAAATATAAGGGAAAAAATGGGAATTGGGAATATAATAAACTAGGATTTATATTCCGCTTTATCTTCGGCAGCCTGAGAATTCTCGGTGACACCGTTTATCCACAGTTCAGATTCTGCAAGGTCTATCTCGTTGTTCCAGATGATTCCGGATCCGCCTGTATCCACCTTCACTCTTCTAAAAAAGTTCTCATTCTCCAAAGGTTTGAATGTATCTTTTTTCAATAAAGGTTTACAGTCATATATTTTAATTATTCCGTTATGGAACTTTACTCTTAGCAGGAAGTCTTCAATTGCTTCGATATCTTTTATTTTTTCGTAACTCATTACTCTAAGCTCTATTTATGGTTTTCGCCAATTTCTTGTTTATGGTCAGAATCTTTTTCCAAAGCTTAATCCGAAATAAAGATTATTAAAACAGCATAATTGTTAAATTTCATTTTGAATTATACCCCACTTTTCCTTCAGCAACTCCAAGATAAGATTGAGAAGACGTTTTTTGAATAACAAGATCAAGACCTAGAGCCTGACAAACTTTCAATAGTGTGGATACTGTGCAATTTTGTCCGCTTTCAATCTTTGACATCTGCTGTTGTGTTATATGAGCTTTTTTTGCGATATCAGACTGAGTCATTCCTCTTTTTTCGCGCTCCTCTTGGATTGCTACCATGATTCTTGCTAAGTTGAGTTCTTCTTCATAAAGTCTTTTAAATTTCTTATCTTTGAGGCATTCAGCCAAATGTTTATCGAATGTTCTCATTTTCTCTCCTCCCGATGCTTTTCTCATCATGTTTTTTTAGAAAATCTTCCCGCATTTCTTTGCATTTAAGAATCTCCGCTGAAGGTACTTTATCCGTTCTTTTAATGAATGAATTTGTTAAAACGATGAAATCTTTGTAGCAGAAAAAATAAAGGATTCGAACCTGATCACCCGATAATTTTATTCTTAATTCATGAATACCGTCTTCCAATGTGTCAGCAAAAGGTCTTAACAGATTTGGTCCTTTGTTAGAAAGAATTTCAATCCATGCCAAAGCCTTAGCTTTAGATCTCGGTTTTAGACGGTCAATAAATTCTCTGATTTCCGATTTATTGTTCTCATCTTCATAATAAATTATTTTCCATTTTCTCTCTAACATGGTCACAATTTACATCATATAATATGTAATGTCAAGTCGTTTTCATCAAATTTTAAAAGTCAATGCTATAGCAGGAGAGTTGGGATAAACATCCTCTACATTTTCATGTACTTTAAGCGTACTTCCGGCTGTTTCTGTCACGATCTTTTCCCAGAATTTTAATGCTGTTTTATTCCTGGGGTGCATGGTCAGTTCCCATTTGCCTTTGTGCTTTTTCAGAACTTTTTTTGCAGCGTATTC
>JAQVNT010000311.1 GCA_028702975.1 Candidatus Delongbacteria bacterium | reverse complement strand
AATGAAGAAGGTATTTGATAAAGATAATTTTTTAGAATATTTCAGTAATCGTAAATCATTTTCTATTAAAGAACTGAATGATTATTTCATACGAATAAATCCTGATGTAAAAAACGGCACCTTAAGCTGGAGAGTTTACGATCTTATTTCTAAAGGAATAATAACAAGGATCGGCAGAGGCATTTATTCTTTGGGTTCTGAAAGGAAGTTCGTTCATAGTATTTCGAATTTGCAAAGAAAAATATCTAATGAAATTAAAAGAAAATTTCCATATGCTAAATATTGTATTTGGAATCTTTCCGTAATAAAAGAATTTCTTCAGCATATTTTCGGCATCAATTTTCTAATAGTTGAGGTTGAAAGAGAAGCTGTCCAATCTGTGTATAACAGCCTTAAAGAAACGAATTCAAATGTTTTTTACGAACCCAAAGAAAACCTTATAGAAGAATATGTAATTAATATCAGGAATCCGGTAATTTTAAAAAATCTTGTAAGCGAAGCACCCGTAACGGAACAAGAAAGAGTACCGGTTCCGGATCTGGAAAAAATACTGGTTGATATCTTTTCAGATAAGGAATTGTTTTACTTTATACAAGGGAATGAAAAGTTTAATATATTCAGAAATGCTATAAACAAATATACATTAAATTATGACAAATTAAACAGGTATGCAAAAAGAAGAAACAGCTATGATATTATAGCTGATGCAAGTAATCAAAGAAACGGCAATAAATGATATAATTTGCCGATAAATAGGGAATGAACTGTGATCTCTAAGGACACCTTAAATATTGGCTGGATAAAGCAGGTATCGAATGAAAACAGGAAGGCCGATAAAATCCTGATTGAAAAAGTAATAAGAGCTTTACTTCTCCTAGATGGGCTGGCCGAATCTGAATTGCCTTTTATTTTTAAAGGCGGAACGGCTGTTATGTTACTTCAGGGAACTACTCCAAAAAGATTTTCGACAGATATCGACATTATTACACTTTCAGATATAAATTTTGAAGATTATTTTAAGAAGTTTTTAAATGAAAAGAATTTCACACGGTATGAGCTGCAAAACAGAATGGTTAATTCTAAGATCCGTAAACTTCATTATAAATTCTACTATACTCCCGTGCATCAAAGCAATATACCTGAAGACAATATTCTTTTAGATATTCTGATAGAATCGAATAATTATGCAAATCTGAACCCGACAGATATAAATTCGCCTTTCATAAAAATTGATGGATCAAGCAATAAAGTAACAATTCCGGGAGTTGAAGATCTCTTAGGTGATAAACTTACGGCATTCGCTCCGAATACAACCGGTATTCCGTATGAGAAAAATTCGATAGAAATGGGTATGGAGATCATCAAACAGCTGTATGATATCGGAAACCTTTTTGAAGCTTCTAAAGAAATGTCAACAGTTTCAAAAACTTTTAGAAAAATTGCCGAAACAGAAATGAATTACAGAAATATCAATGCGGGCGTTGAGACCGTACTCAATGATATTGTTCAGACTTCACTTTGCATTTCAACCAATAATCAATTAGGCAGCGGTAGATATGACATTCTTGTTAAAGGTATTTCTAAGTTGAAGGCTTATATATTTTCAGAACCGTTTCATATCGATAAAGCTATTGTTTTTTCTTCAAGAGCGGCTTATCTGTCAACTTTAATTGAGCATAAATGTACCGAAATAATAAAATTTAAAGATCCTGCACAAATAGAAGAGTGGGTCATTGAAAATCAGGAAATAAATAAGTTAAATAAACTGAAAAAATCAAATCCGGAAGCCTTCTTTTATTGGTATCAGACTTACTTGTTAAAAGGAATGATTAAATGAACGAAGCAGAAACGAGACAATTTTTCTTACAACATTTGTATTCGGCAACCGCTGATTAATTCGGTTCACACCCCTCTTTCTGCATTTCGTCGGACTAAGGTTGGACGGTCGCGCTCCCGTAGTTATATTACCTGTGTAATTGACATAAACAGATAAAAAAGGAGCACAAAATGAAGATAGATAAAAAATTTAAGAATCAGGACCTGAAAGAGATGATAAAAACACAAGTTACATACGATTTCAGAAAAGGCATCTTCAAATTCGGTCACAAATTCTAAAAAGAACCCCTCAACACTCACTCCTCAACGAAAAGGGAACCGCAAAAAGGTTCCTTTTTTATTTACTTGACAAAACAATTGGTTGTTTATAAATTTTATATCGTACAGATTCAATTGCGTCAAAGATTATTAGAATACGATGAAGTTAAAGATTTCAAATTATTTGAAATTCTTTTAGAGTAATAAATTAAAAGGTTGAATTATGGACAGTTATATTGAGAATTACATACAAATGAAAAAGTTGAAAGTTATTGAAACTGAGAAAATGATAGCCCAATATAATGTTATATATGAAATCATCAACAAATAAAATAAAGAAAGAGAGGGTAAAATGCCTTTATTAACAGACGAAGAAAAGAATGTACTAAAAGAATCAGGTTTCTGGCATCTTTTATCTACGGATGTGTCTTTATATGAGCTTGGCCTGATAGACAAAGAAAAACTACAG